>CAMBDR010000323.1 GCA_945864765.1 Janthinobacterium lividum
ATGACCCCTTGGGTGGTGTAAATTTGCTTCAGGTAAATATGACCGGACGATAGACAACCATGGTGGCCGGAAAGTTCCGGGTGCTTTGTTTTCGCATAATTGTACTTTAGTCCAATTGCCATAAATGTTGACGCAAGGCATGATAGCACCATCGCAAACAAGAAAAGGGGGAAACGAAAAAGCCAGAGTAAAGAAGCATTGTGTCTGTTTTTATGGTAAGCCATTGGTTAATTTGTCTCATATTTATTTTGATTAATTATTTGAAATAGAGAGGATTTATTATCGAAAAAAGCATCTCACAACATAGCGTGTTCTTGGCTGGCAGGTCGCTGCCACCATGTTTACTCTGACTAACCCGGCAGCTTATGAATTGAGTCTGCAACTTTTTGGAAAGGCCAGCATTATCGTGTAGCACCAGGCAGCACCAGTCAGTACCAGGCATTACAGCCATTCGTAACATGGCTGCGTAACAGTCTCTTATGTTAGCACCGGTCAAATTTGGCCGGTGCCTTTTTTTCAGGCCAAAGCCTGGTCCCGCACGCGGCAATTTCACACCGCCGTGCCCGTAGCAAAAAAATTCCAACAAACCGCGTCTTGTCAGATTTCGTCAAGTATCATGGCGGTCAGCATCCATCGTTTGACATTGTGAAAGCGCAGCCGCATGAACACCCCTGTTATCCAAATCCTGGATCGCAAAAAAAGTAAACAATAGCCCCTGATGCATTGCCTATCAACAAAAAGGAGTTTAGTGAAATGAAACAATTTTCTCGCGGCCAAAAGGGCAAACTAAGCGATTGTGGTCTGTCGGACACGTTCGCAGTCTGCCTTGCCATGTTAATTGACAAAAGCGCGCCCGGTTTTAGTGTGGATGTGACCTGTTTCGGCCTGGATCAGGCCGGCAAATTATCCGATGAGCGCTACATGATTTTCTACAATCAAACAGCCGCACCGGACAAGGCCATCACCTTTACCGCCACCCAAGAACAATTCGGTTTCCAAATCAACTTGAGCTTATTGCCCGCCAGTATCGAGAAGCTGGTCTTTGCCGCCTCAACCGATGCCGACAAAAGTATGCGCGCACTGGGTTCTTGTCAGATGCAGGTGGGCGACGGGATTTTGTTTCCGTTTTCAGGGGCGGACTTTCAGGCTGAAAAAGCGATTATCATTGGCGAGCTGTATCGGCGCGACGGGGCATGGCGTTTTGGTGCCGTGGGGCAAGGGTTTAATGGTGGCTTATCGGCCTTGTTGAAATATTTTGGTGGCACCGAGGCAGAGCCTGCTGTCACGCCGCCACCCGTGTTCACGCCGGCTGCAGCCACCCCACCACCCACCGTGCCCACCGTGCCCACCCCGCCCGCAGCCCCCGTCACCAAAAAAATCTCACTCTCCAAAGTCACGCTGGAAAAGCGGGGCGACAAGATCTCGCTGGAAAAACAGGATAAGCAAGGCTATGGCCGGATTCGGATTAATTTAAATTGGAACCAGCAGGCCCCCACGCCCAACGCGCCCGAAAAAACGGGCTTCATGAACAAGCTATTTGGTGCCTCTGGCGAAAAAAAGCATGGCGGCATCGACTTGGACCTGGCCTGTTTGTTTGAATTGGCCGATGGCCGTAAAAGCGGGGTGCAGGCCTTGGGTGAGTCTTGGGGCAGCTTTGAGCATCCACCCTATATCCATTTGGAAGGGGACGACCGAACCGGGGCCATTAGTACGGGGGAAAATATATTCATCAACGGTGCCCATTTCGATAAAATTAAACGGGTCTTGATTTACACCTTCATTTACGAAGGTGCCCCGAACTGGGCCGCCACCAATGGGGTGGTGACGCTGGAAATGCCGGGCCAGCCGCCCGTTGAGGTGAAACTCGACAACGGTAACAATGCGCCCATGTGCGCCATTGCCATGCTGGAAAATGTCGGCGGCAATATTCAAGTGACCAAACTGGTGGAATACTTTTCCGGCCACGGCAAAGTCAGCCCGCATGAGGAAATGGATCAGCGCTATCGCTTCGGTTTGCAATGGGGGCTTGGCTCAAAGGATTGATGGGGCCATGCGCACTGAATGGCTGAATTTATCTCGGTGTGCAACAAAAAGTTGCCACCGTGCCCAAGGCAAAAAAAATCCAATAAACTGCGCCTTGTCAGATTTCGTCAAGTATCATGGCGGTCAGCATCCATCATTTGACATTGTGAAAGCGCAGCCGCATGAACGCCCCGGTTATCAAATTTCTGTACCAATTGGGCATGGCCATCGCGCTATTGGCTTGTTGTGCCATTTGCACCATTTGCGGCGCACAGGGGCACGGCTTTTCCTTCACCGAACCGGAATTTGAAACCCTGCGTGATGCGGCCATTGACGACCAAATCGTCACCGCACTGGTGCAGGATGCGCGCGGCCTGATCTGGATCGGCACCCAATCCGGTTTGCTGCGCTACGACGGCTACCGCTTCCGCCGGTTTGCCCACCGGGCCAGCGACCCGTTCTCGCTGGCAGGGGATTATGTGCGTTCGCTGTTGCTGGCCAAAGACGGGCGGATTTGGGTGGGCACCCTGAGCGACGGTATCTCGGTGTTTGACCCGGCCAGCGAGCGTTTTGAAAACTTTCGCCATGATGAAAAAGTGCCAGCCAGCCTCTCAGGCGGCATCATTTGGGCCTTGGCCAATGACGGGCGCGGCGGGGTTTGGGTTGCCACCGATCAGGGGCTGGATCACTTGCCCGCCGGAAGCCGGCACTTTACCCATTTCAGGCACAGCCAAGACCCGCACAGCCTGATGGACGACAAGGTGCGCAGCCTGTTGCTGGACAAAGCGGGCCGCCTGTGGGTGGGTAGCAGCAGCGGTTTGCAACGGCTGGCAGCGGACGGCCAACGCTTTGAAACCGTGCTGGTGGGGCGGGACGTGCTGACCCTGTTTCAGGCGCAGGATGGCAAGCTCTGGCTGGGCACGCGTGAACACGGGGCGGCATGGGTGGATGCAGCATCGGGCGCACCGCAGCAAGTCCATTGGCTACCTTTGGCGCAACTGAGCCACCCCATGATTTTGGGCATTGCGCAAGTACAGCAGGCCAACGCCGACCAAATTTGGCTGGCCAGCTTCGGTGGCGGCATTATGGTGCTGGCCGCCAGTGACGGCCATCTGCTGCAAACCTTGCGCCATGACCCGCTGCTGTCGGGCAGCCTGGGGTTGGATACGCTCAAACCTTTGCTGCTGGATCAGGCCGGTTGGCTGTGGCTGGGCACCTGGGGCGCAGGTTTGCAGCGCATGAACGCCAACAACCGCCTGGTTCGCACACTCCGGCAAGGCACAAAACGGCCGGGCGGATTGACTCACCACGATGTGCGCAGCGTGCTGGAATTGGCCGATGGCCGCCTGGCGGTGGGCAGTAAAGGCAACGGGATTGATATTTTTGAGCGGCAACGCGGGCTGGTTGGTGGCCACCGCGCCAACCCGAATCAACCCGGCGCACTGCCGGAGGCAACCGTGAGTGCGCTGGCGCAAACGGCCGACGGCGCAATCTGGGCCGCTACGGAACAAGCGGGCGTGCTGCGCCAGCTTCCCGCCAGTAGCGCCTGGGTGCCAGTGCCGGGCTTGCCCGCCAAGCACGTCTTCAAATTGCTGCGCGGACGTGACGGCAGCCTGTGGGCGGGCACCGCGCGCGGGGTGGCACGCTGGCAGCCAACCGGGCCACCGCGCTTTGAAGTGATTGCGAACGAACAGGGCCAGCCCATGCAAGCGAGCGTAAATGCCATGGTGGAAGACGGGCAGGGCCGGGTTTGGGTGGGCGCTACCAATGGCTTGTGGTTGTTTGAACCGGGGCGCAGCGGCTTGATTCACTTCCCGGCCCAACCCCGGCAGCCGGACGGCCTGGTTTCTGATTATATCCTTGGCCTGCTGTCAGACCGCCATGAGCGCCTGTGGGTCGCCACCGACAAGGGGCTGGAACGATTGCAAAGCCGGGACGGCAAAACCGCCCGCTTTGAGCATATCAGCGCACGGCTGGGTTTGCCAGGGCAAAACCTGGGGGAAAATCTGCTGGAAGACCAGCAAGGCCGCATTTGGACTCAGGAGGGTGTGATCGAACCTGACAGTAATGGCAGTGATGGCAGCAATGGCAGCGGCAAGATGCGCATGACACCGTTGACACGGGCCGACGGCATGGATATTGGCACAACCTGGATTGCCGCCTATGGCAAAACCCGTGATGGCTTGCTGCTGTATGGCGGCGCGCAGGGTTTGGCGATCATCGATCCGGCGCGCTTCCAACCCTACACTTATGCGCCGCCACTGGTTTTGAGCGAGCTGAAAATCAATGGCCAGGCCATGCCACCCGGCCAGACCGGGGCAGCCGACGTTGCCAGCTTGACCTTGCAGCCTGCGCAGCGCAATTTTGCCATCGAATTTGCCGCCCTCGACTATTCCGAACCCAAAAAAAACCGCTACCAATATCGGCTGCAAGGCTATGAAGACAACTGGATCAATACCGACGCCGAGCACCGCAGCGCCGCCTATGGCAATTTGTGGCCGGGGGTCTACACGCTGCAAGTGCGCGGCAGCAACCGCCTGGGCGCGTGGAGCACGCATGAGCTTACTATTCCGATCCGGGTTTTGCCCGCATGGTGGCAAACCTGGTGGTTTGGTCTGCTGCTGTTGCTGGGTGTGGCGGCCTTGTTTGCCGCATTGATGCACGTTCGCACCCGTCTGCTGCGCCAACGCCAGCGTGAACTGGCGCAACTGGTGGGCGAGCGCACCGCCGAATTGAGCCAGGCGCAGGGGCAACTGGTGCAACAGGAAAAAATGGCCGCGCTGGGCAGCCTGGTAGTGGGCATTGCGCATGAAATCAACACCCCGCTGGGCACCACGCTGGTGGCTATATCCGGCGTGGAAGGGGCATTGCAAACACTGCAAAAAGCGCTGGCCAGTGGCAGCCAGAGCAAGTTGGTACTGGCATCGGCCACCGAAGAAGGGTTGGAATACAGTGCCCTGGCCATAAAAGCGGCCAACCGTGCGGCTGACCTGATCGACATGTTCAAAACCATTTTAGTCGATGGTGACAGTGATCAACTGGTGGAAATTGAACTGGCCGACTATTTGCAGGAATTGGGCGCGCTGGTCCAAAGCCAACTGACACAACACGGCTGCCAGTTGGAAGTGGCTGCGCCCGCCGCTTTGCGCATCCAAACTGTGCCCGAAGCCCTGACCGAAGCCTTGAGTCGGATTTTGCTCAATGCGCTGGATCACGGCTTTGCCAATGGCCGCAGCGGCACCCTGCGCCTGGCGGCGCATGTGGACGCGGGCGAGGGCGGCGAATTTGTTGTCATTACCGTCAGCGACGACGGCCACGGCATTGCAGCGCAAGACTTGCCCAAGGTGTTTGACCCATTCTTCACCACCAAAAGCGGCCTGCACGGGCATGTGGGCTTGGGTTTGCACGTGGCGTACAACCATGTAACGCAAAGGCTGAAGGGGCAGATTCAAATTGCCAGTACCCTGGGGCAGGGCACCAGTGTGGAAATACGTCTGAAAAACCAGGGGGCACCCGGAAAAGCATAAAGCGCCACCTTTGCGGTGGCGCTGATCGGGTAAGGTTATGGCATGTCTGCCGCGCCAGCTTTAAAAATAACCACAGGATTCATACACATAACGGCCGTTGGCGTCCACACTGCCGCCCACGTCCAATTTCAGGTCAACCCCGGCGGTGCCGTAATTCAACACCGAGATCGATGCACTGGCAGCGACCGCGTATTGATGAGTACACATGGTTTTGCCGATAAATTTGGCCGTGGTGCCCGTGATGCCCAAGCCAGAATTATTGGCACAAGCGGTGCGCCAGCCCAGATA
>CAMBDR010000324.1 GCA_945864765.1 Janthinobacterium lividum
GACCCGGCTCATCTTGGCTTGCTTATCCGGGTTGGCTCATCTTGGCTTGTTTACCTGAGTTTGGTCTCGCTTCGCTCATCCTTACGCTCGATCAGTTCAATCTTATAGCCGTCCGGGTCTTGCACAAAGGCGATCACGGTGGTGCCGCCTTTAACTGGCCCAGCTTCCCGCGTGACGGTGCCACCCTTGGCCCGCGCCTGTTCGCAGGCCTTCGCGACATCCGCTACCCCAATCGCCAAATGCCCATACGCGCTACCCATCTCGTAGCTGCTCACACCATAGTTATAGGTCAATTCCAACTCGGCATGATCCGGGTTGCTGCCATAGCCAACAAAGGCCAACGTGTATTGGTATTCGGGATTGTCGCTGGTGCGCAATAACTGCATGCCCAGCACTTGCGTGTAAAAATCAATCGAGCGCTGTAAATCGCCAACGCGCAACATGGTATGTAAGATTCGCATAATTTCCTTGATAAAGTAAGTGAGTCAGTTTGCCCGCAAAGTATAAACGGGAAGCGTGCATTCGCGGCGATTAATGTGGGAACGGATGTTGCCGGACAATAAAAATAGCAGATAAGGTGAATTTAGCCCACCCCGTCAGTTGGCGCGGTGGGCTTTTTGCTTGTGCGCCGCAATAAAGTGTGACAATCCCCGGGCAACCCGCTACAATGCAAGCTTTTTGCAAAAGAGAACACATGTCGATTCAATGGTATCCTGGGCACATGAATGCTGCGCGTCGTGAGGCGGCGGAAACAATGGAAAATACCGATCTGGTGATTGAGGTATTGGATGCGCGCTTGCCGCAAGCCAGTTGCAACCCCATGGTGGATCAATTACGCCATCAGCGCCAGCGCCCCTGTTTAAAAATCCTGAATAAAAGTGATTTGGCCGATCCCCAGGCCACCGCGCTGTGGATGGCGTATTACGCCGCGCAAAAGAATGTGCATGTGCTGCCATTGAGTTGTAAAAACCCAAAAGAAGTCGCGAAAATCCCCGATCTGTGCTTAAAAATCGCGCCGCATCGGGGTGTGCCAACCAAACCCTTGCGCATGATGATTATGGGCATTCCCAATGTCGGCAAATCGACCCTGATGAATGCCTTGTTAAAAAAGCGCGTCGCCAAAGTGGGGGATGAACCCGCCGTCACCAAAACCCAGCAGCGTTTATATTTGGGCCAGCACATGGTGTTGGTGGATACGCCCGGCATGTTATGGCCCAAAATTGCCCACCCGAGCGATGGTTTAATGCTGGCCGCCTCGCATGCGGTGGGCACCAATGCGGTGGTGGAAGAGGAAGTGGCCTTCTTTTTGGCCGAACTGTTATTGCAGCGCTACCCTGGGCTATTGCAAGCGCGTTATGGCGTCAGCCCGGAGCGGCTGCTGCAACTCGATGGTGTGGGCCTGGTGGAAGCGGTGGCGGAACGGCGCGCCTATCGGCTCAAAGGCGGTATTCTGGACTTGGAAAAGGCGGCCAGCACCTTATTGCTCGATTACCGCAGTGGCAGTCTGGGGCGAATCAGCCTGGAAACCCCGCAAACCCGCGAGTTGATGTTAATCGCCGATGCTGAAATACAAGCCAAGCGCGAAGCCCAGCGCGCTGCGGCTGAAAAGGCCAAGGCTGAAGCGACCGCCAACGGCAAACGTGGTAATTGATTTGGGTCGCATTTCACAAGCGCCGGCGGGATAAAAAATCATCTCTCATACTTTTGGACGATTGCAGTAAATAATCGCTTGCTGTATCTTTCTGTTTCACCAACAACGCTGTACAAAACGACGCAATCAACGTGGTCTGAGTCACGGGAATGTCGCTTGCACATCGGTTTGTACGCCTTGCGTTGGTATATAAATTAGCGGGGATTGATCCCCTGGCCTACACTTATCGAAGAGACAGAAATATGACTAAAGCATTTCATTTCGTAGCACGCCCACTATTTTTATCCGTTCTGGTTGCCAGCGCATGCAGCGTCATGGCGGCTGAGCGGATTGAGCTGGAAACTACTCTGGCAGCCAATCCTGGTATCAGCAACACCCTGGGTGCCGCAACGGCACACAGCCTCACCGGCTTGAGCGCCAACGAATTGAAAGTGGTGAAAACCCGTACTTTACCCAATGGCAAAATCGTCACCCGTTTTCAGCAATTCCACGGCAATGTACCAGTCTGGGGCGAAAATATCGTCGAGCGCCGTGACAATGCCACCGCCCAACCGAGCCTGGTTGGCGGCATGTTGAAAAATCTGAGCCAGGATTTGCCCGTCGTCAAGCCAACCCTGGATGAAAAAGCGGCGCTGCAAAAGGCAAAAAACCAGGCTGGCGCGCAAGTGAGCCGTAACGAGCAAGTCAAGCTGTACCTGAAACAAGATGCAAATGGCGTGGCCTTTCCTTTCTATTTGGTGTCGTTTGTCAATGAAAGCGCCAAAGCCACCAGCCGTCCGTTTTACATGATTCATGCCAACACTGGTGTGGTGCTGGAACAATGGGAAGGTATTACCCATATTGATGCTACTGGCCCTGGCGGCAATGCCAAAACCGGCCAATATGAATTTCAGGTGGGCGGCAAATACGGCCCCTTGAGCGTGACCCAATCGGGCAGCACTTGCGCGCTGGACAGCCCCCATGTGTACACCGTGAATATGAATGGCGGCACCACGGCAACAAACGCCCACACCTTCACTTGCCCACGCAACACCGTGAAAGCCATCAATGGCGGGTTTGCGCCGATGAATGATGCGCACTTTTTTGGTAATGTCGTGTTCAATATGTATCAAAGCTATTTGGGTATTCGCCCGATCAGCCAAAAATTAAAAATGCGTGTGCATTACGGTAACGCCTATGAAAACGCCTTCTGGGATGGTACACAGATGACTTTTGGCGATGGTGCCAGCACCTTCTACCCATTGGTTTCGCTGGACGTGGCCGCGCATGAGGTGAGCCACGGCTTTACCGAACAAAATTCTGGCCTGGTGTACAAGAATATGTCCGGTGGTATGAACGAAGCGTTTTCCGATATGTCCGGCGAAGCGGCAGAATACTTTGCCCGTGGCACCAACGACTTCCTGGTCGGCGCTGAAATTTTCAAGGCCAGTGGCGCATTGCGTTACATGGGCAACCCGACGCAAGACGGTCGTTCGATTGACCATGCATCCAAATTCACCAGCACCATGGACCCGCATTACAGCAGCGGCGTGTATAACAAAGCCTTTTACAACCTGGCCAGAACTACCGGCTGGAACACCAAAAAAGCGTTCCAAGTCATGGCCCATGCCAATGATGTGTACTGGACTTCCACCAGCACCTTTGACGCCGGTGCCTGCGGTGTAGAAAAAGCCGCGACCGATTTGGGTTACGGTGCGGCAGCGGTGACGGCGGCCTTTAGTGCCGTGGGCGTGAGTTGCCTGGGTATTCCCACCAATTCAACCACCGTGTTGACCAATGGCAGTGCAGTGGGCAGCATTGCAGTTGCCGCCGGGGCATCGCGCATGTTCTCGCTGGCCGTGCCTTTCGGCAAAACCAGCTTGACCATCAAGCTCTCCGGTGGCACTGGCAATGGTGATTTGTATGTGCGCTCCGGCACCAAGCCAACCACCACTTCGTATGGTTATCGTTCGATCGGGACGACCAACGCAGAAACTATTACCATCTCCGCGCCAACGGGTGCTACCTGGTACATCATGGTCAATGGCAAGGCCGCAGTGAGTGGTGCTTCATTGGTGGCAACCTACAAATAAGATGATGAGTCGCCCCGCATTGCTTGCGGGGTTTGCTGCAAACTGGTTTTTTTGATGACCGTTCAGCGGTTTAGTCATCCAGGGCTTTTCTGGCGGCTTGTTCCGGGGTCAGACCATCGTAAAAATAATCGGTGAGTAATTCAATTTCGGCTTCAATATACTCTTGTGCCTGTTCCACCGTGGCACCGCCATCGACCAAATGGCCTTCGACTTCGATGCACCAATGAATCACGGCGAGGGTTTCTTCGTCGGGTTGATCTTTTTTCTTGGCCATGGTGCTTGTCCTTCAGATTGGGAAAACCGCTTATTATCCTATGAAAATGGGATGGTCCCGGCGCTACGGCGATAAATATCCCGGCTGGCAAGTTTCTTCATCGCGCTTATCAAACGCCTTGCGCCGTCGCAGGCTTCTCGTCTATTAAAATCCAGCAATAAAAAATTCCCTGAAAAAACCTTGACGCACGGCAATTAATTGGCTATGATGCCGCCTGGTCGTGTGACTCAAGGGTTCGAATGGCGATTGCATGTTGATTTTTTTCCATGACAATCGATTAATACTAACGGAAGGAATTGAGATGAATAAAGTGAATAAAACGCGCAGGCAAGCATTGGGTGGCCTTTCTGCATTGATGTTGTCGCAATTGCCTGGTCTGGCGCGTGCGCAAGGCGCTACCCCGCTCAAGGACAGGCAACCGAATATTATTTTCATCATGGCTGACGACATGGGTTACGCCGACCTGAGCGTTTATGGCCAGCCCGATTTCAAGACCCCGAACATTGATCGTTTGGCCGAACAAGGGGTGCGTTTCACCCAGGCTTACGCCAATTCGGCGGTGTGTTCGGCTTCGCGTTTTGGCCTCATTACTGGCCGCTACCAATACCGCTTGCGTGGCGGCCTGGAAGAGCCGCTTTCGGGCGTTGCTTCCGACATCTATGGTTTGCCGGCCAGCCACCCCACCTTGCCCTCGCGCCTGAAGTTGGCCGGTTACAAGACGGCCTTGATTGGCAAATGGCATTTGGGCAATTTGCCCAATTTTGGCCCGCTCAAGAGTGGTTATGACAGTTTTTATGGCAACTACGGCCCGGGTCTGGATTACTACACGCATAAATTTGGCATTGGTGCGGCGGTGCCGACCGATTTGTATGAAAACGAAGTACCTGCCGACAAGGCTGGTTACTATACCGATTTGCTGGGCCAGCGTGCGGTGGACTTTATTGATCAGCAGGATCGCGACAAGCCCTATTTTTTATCGGTACACTACACCGCGCCGCATTGGCCATGGCAAGCGCCGGGTGATGACCGTCCGATCACCTCGCTGATCCAGTATGACGAAGGCAATCTTGAAATTTACGCCAAGATCATGATCTCGCTGGACGATTCGGTGGGGAGCATTATGGACGCGCTGGAGCGTAGCGGTCAGGCTGAAAACACCATCGTCATTTTCACCAGTGACAATGGCGGCGAGCGTTTTTCCAATGTGTGGCCGTTCAGTGGCCAAAAAACCGAGCTGCTGGAAGGCGGGGTGCGGATTCCTTCGCTGATGCGTTGGCCGAAAAAACTCAAGGGTGGCCAGGTTAGTTCGCAGGTGACGGTGCATATGGACTGGATGCCCACTTTGTTGGCAGCAGCGGGTGGTTCGCCCGACCCGGCTTATCCGTCGGATGGCATGAATTTGATGCCGATTTTAATGGGTGCATCACCCAATACGCCGCGCACCTTGTTTTGGCGCTACAAATCCAACACCCAGCGCGCGGTACGTTCCGGCAACTTCAAGTACTTGAAGATCAACGGCAACGAATTTTTGTTTGATGTCGTGGTAGACCAGCGCGAACGTGCCAACCTGAAGGCCAAATATCCTGATGTGTTTGCCAACCTGAAGGCGCAGTGGGACAGCTGGAATGCAACGATGGTGCCGATCACCGCTTCGGTGGCCAGCCATCGCTTGACGCCGGCGGTGCAGGCGGATCGTTATAATCCGGATACGCCGGTGATTTTCCCGGCGGATTAAGGTGAATGATTGAGACGGGTGGATGTTGCCGGGCCAAAATACGGCCTGCCAACATGCCGCCCGTTTTGCGTTTTGATCCGTTTGGCGGTTTGGGTAGCCGT
>CAMBDR010000325.1 GCA_945864765.1 Janthinobacterium lividum
TCATCATAGCTGTTGCAAAATCAACGTCATATGAGGCGAATTTAGATGGAAATGCGGCCTGTTTTTAAGTGGCTGTGTCTGCAATGTACGCCGCCCCTAAAAAATAGTTTTATATGTCTGATTGTACTTTCGGCCGATTGACATGGTAAAGCATGCTTGCTACTCTTGTGGCGTAAAAGTTATTTTACTTAAGTGAAATATTTTTACATTGATTAGCTGCGACATTTTCCCTATTGCCGAATTGGTTTTGGATGAGGTGATTTTTTGGGCACATCGTCAAAAACCTAAAAATAGTTTAATTAAAATCAGGAGACTAAAAATGAAGAAATTACTGGCACGCATTGCGTGCATGTTGACCGTTTTTTCCGCCGCGCCGGCCATGGCCCAGGAATACCGACTCACCGCCGATAATTTGCCAAACGGCAAAATTGTCGTCACCTTCGATCTGCTGGTTGATCCTGGTTTATCGCAAACCTATACCAGCGCCCAGTATTTTTCGTACTTCAAGAACCTGACAAAATTTTCCAAATCGACGAAAAAAGGCTATCCCGAAGTTTTAAGCAAACAGGTTCCGTTATTAGTGGACCCCGATACCGACTACAGCGTGCAAATCGTTGAATCCGTTCCGACCACCTTCAACCTGAACTACCCCTACCTGGTTGGTCGCGGCACGATCACCCGCAATCAAGATCCCCAAGCTGTCCCGCATGTCATTGATCCCCGTTCCCGAGGTCTAAAAAAACACCCGGCAAAACAAATTGAATTGGAAGAGAAGTTCTTGATCCGCAATGTCAGCGGATTCAACTTCCGCTTCAACGTCACTGAATTCGATACCGAACTCAACACAGTCAAGCTATTCAAGCATCTGAAATTTGAAATCACGCCAAAGTCGGCTGTCGCCAAATCAGTCGCCAACTCAGTTGCCAAACCAGGCACAGATCGTCAAGTTGCGCAAGAGCTGCACTCAGCCTTACCGCAACTGTTCCTCAATTACCAGAACAACGCCTTTGCCAGCGCCTACACCAGCCTGGCCAGCCCCGGCGGCATCCTCGTTATCTACACCGCACGCGATGAAAGCGCCATTGCGCCCTACATTAAGCACAAACGATCCAAGGGCTTCACCGTCCAAACCGTCAAAGTTGCAACGGGCACCAATGTCAAAAGTGTCATTCAAAACGCTTACAAGCAAAACCCCAATATTTTTTACGTTCAACTGGTTGGCGACTGGGCCGACATTAAATCAGACCTGGGTACCAGCGAGAAGGCACCGATGGACCCCATGCTTGGCCGCGTTGCAGGCAATGACAATTATCCCGATCTGGCGATAGGCCGCTTCAGCGCCAACAGCGCCAGTGACGTCACCATCCAGGTGAATAAAACCATCACCTACGAACGCAATTTTGTTCAACCTTTCTGGAAAAACGGCCTTGGCATCGGGTCCGAAGAAGGCCCTGGTGACGATAACGAAATGGATTACCAGCACATTGATATCATCAAGAAAAACAAACTACTCGCCAAACAACAATACGCCAGCGTCGGCGCAGTTTATGGTGCCAACGCCAGCGCATCCCAGGTAGCCACCCTGATCAATAACGGCACACATGTTATCAACTACAGCGGCCACGGCAGTAACACCAGTTGGGGAACATCCGGCTTTAGCAGCACGGATGTCAACAACCTCACCAATGGCAGTAAGCTCCCCATTATTTTTTCCGTTGCCTGTGTCAACGGTGCCTTTCACCAGGGAACCTCCTTTTCGGAGAGCTGGCTGCGCAAAAATAATGGCGGCGCAGTCGCAGCGCTCATGTCCACCATCAATCAGCCATGGAATCCACCAATGCGCGGCCAGGACTACTTCAACGACTTGCTAACCGGCGGCTACAACTACTCGACAAGCCCAGGCAATGGCACCAACACCACGGCAGGCAAGGCCCGACTTGGCGACATCGTTTTAACCGGGCTCTCAATGATGTACGCCGAATCGTCAGACATCGATGATCTGGATACGATTTCGACGTGGACGCTATTTGGCGATGCATCGTTACTGGTTCGACAGTAACGGTCTGGCATAGGCATCCTGTTGTTGCCGAATGAATTATTTTTTCTGTACCCTTCGTTCTAGCGAAAAATTGCGCATAATTTGCCCATCCCTTTTCGCTTTGCGGAGTCATGATGTTTGCACCTCTAATGTTACTGTCCCGTCGTCCCACCTTGGCCGGACACGGTTTTTTGCCCGCCCTGCTGCTGTCCTTGCTAACCCTGCTGGCGCTCTTCACCAGCACCGCCCACGCGGTCACGGTCAAAACCTTTTCGCCGCAAGGCCAGGTACAGCAAGTGCGCCAGGTGCGGGCGGCGTTTTCGGAAGCGATGGTCGGTTTTGGCGACCCCAAGGCCCAAGCCCCGTTTGATATCCAGTGCAGCGCCGCAGGCAGTGGGCGCTGGGCCGATGAGCGCAACTGGATTTATGACTTTGATGCCGATCTGAAAGCGGGTCAGTCTTGCACCTTTACCGCCCGCGCTGGCCTTGCCAGTGCCGCTGGCAGTGCGATTGAAGGCACCAGCCAGTTTCAATTCAAAACCGGTGGCCCGGCCCTGGCACAAACCAACGGGCGGGTCGATATTCAACCGTCCGAGGGCAGCAACATCGACCCGAAACAAGTGTTTGTGCTCAATCCCAACGGCATGGTGAATGATGCCAGCCTGCTCAAAAACCTGTATTGCCAGGTCGATGGGGTGCAAGAGCGCATCCCGGTCAAGCTGGTGACGGGCAAGGAGCGCGAGCAATTACTCAGCTTTTTATCCAAGAACAAGCGGCGCGAAAAAGTGAAGGCCGATGGCGGGGCCACGGTGCGGGTGGTGCAATGCCAGCAAGCCCTGCCCTTTGGCAAAAACATGGCGCTGGTGTGGGGCAAGGGCATTACCACAGTCAACGGCGCGGCCAATGGCGTGGCCAATACCGAAGCGCGGCGCTTTTCCTATAGCGTGCGGCAAGAGTTTCGGGTTGAATTCAGTTGCGAGCGCGAAAACGCCCAGGCCGCCTGTTTGCCGCTGGGCAATATGAGCGTCAAGTTCAGTTCCCCGGTTGCGCGCAAATGGGCGGAACAGGTGGTGCTCAAAACCAGCGATGGCAAACGCAAACCCAAGTTTTCCGATGACGAAGGCGAACAGCAAGAATTAACCGAACTCAAATTCCCCGGCCCTTTTCCGCAATCGTCGGAAGCATCCATCGAATTACCGTCCAAGCTGGTCGATCTGGATGATTACCCGGCCGCCAATGCCAGCCAGTACCCGCTCAAGCTGAATATTGCCGTGATGCCGCCGCTGGTCAAGTTTGCCACCGCGCCATTCGGCATTTTGGAACTGAACGCCGACCCGGCCATGCCGCTGACGGTGCGCAATGTCGAAGCCGAACTCAAGGGCCACAAAATGCAGGCCCAGGGCGCGCCGGGCAAATTATCCAAACTCAAGGTCAGCAGCGATGCCGACATCATCAAATGGATGTCGCGGCTGGCGTATTACCACGAAAGTTCGGTCCGCGACGCCAAGGGTGTCTCGATTGAATCGCGCCGCGTCGGCATCATGGGCAAGCAACCCGGTATCGAGAAAATCGATTTGCCGGTAGCAAGCAATACCCCGCGCCCGTTTGAAGTGATCGGCATCCCGTTCAAAGACCCTGGCTTTTATGTGATGGAAGTGCAATCGCAATTGCTCGGGCGCTCGCTGCTGGGCGAAGACAAGCCGATGTATGTGCGCTCCAGCGCGCTGGTAACCAATCTGGCGCTGCACGTCAAGATCGGCCGCGAAAACGGCATGCTGTGGGTTACCACGCTCGATAAGGGTAAACCAGTGGCCGATGCCGAACTGAACGTCTCCAACTGCCACGGCAAACTGTTGTGGAGCGGTAAAAGCCGTGCCGACGGCACTGCGCTGTTGCCGGCACTGGATGAAGCCTGCCCAGCCAAATCAACGGCCAAATCCGGCATTGATGAAAACGAAGGCCAGCGCCTGTACAGCTATTTTGTCAGCGCACGCAAAAAAGACGACAAGGGCCGCGCCGATATGGCGTTTGCACTGTCGAACTGGCATAGCGGGCTGGAACCCTGGCGTTTTAATGTGCCAACCGAAACCCAAAAAGAGCGCACCGTGCGCATGCACACCGTCTTTGACCGCAGCCTGTTACGCGCTGGTGAAACAATCTCAATGAAGCACATGATCCGCGCACAAACCCATACCGGTTTTGCCTTCGCCAAAGCCGACCAATTGCCACGTCGGGTGCGCATCATCCACGGCGGCAGCGGTCAGGAATTCCAGTTTGCCCTCAATTGGCACGCCAACCGCCGCGCCGAAACCGTGTTTGCGATTCCACCGCAAGCCAAGCTCGGGCAATACAATGTGGTGCTGGATCGGGGCACGGTCAAGGCAGGCAACAGCAACGACGGCAGCAATGGCAGCAACGACGGCAATGACGGCAACGACGATCCAGGCAGCAACTATGAACCGGGCGAATCCTTTGTCGGCAGTTTTCGGGTTGAAGAATTCCGCCTGCCGGTCTTGACTGGCAAAATCGTCGCCGCCAGCGCGCCGATTATCGCGCCCAAGGAATTGCCGCTCAGTGTCCAACTCAATTATTTGAATGGCGGCGGTGCCAGTGGCATGGCGGTCACCCTGACCAGCCTGCTGCGCGAGCGCAGTGTCAATTTTGCCGGCTATGACGGCTATTCCTTCGCCACCCATGCGGATACGCAAGGGCACGAGGGCGATGGCGATGGCAATAACGATAGCGACCGCAAGCAATCCATCATCGCCGACAAACAGCCCTTGACACTGGATAAAAACGGGGCCGGCAAAACCGTCATCAAAGCCATTCCGGCCATTACCGCCCCCAAGGACATTATCACCGAAATGACCTTTGCCGACCCGAATGGCGAAATCCAGACCATTTCCAGCCGCAGCCAAGCTTGGCCCGCAAATGTGGTGCTGGGTATTGCTGGCAGTAGCTGGGTTTCGGTCAAGAGTAAGTTGACCCTGCGCGCGCTGGCGCTGGATACCAATGGCAAACCGCAGGCGGGTGTGCCGCTGGAAATTATCGGCAGCCAGAATGAAACCGTCTCGCACCGCAAGCGCATGGTGGGCGGATTTTACGCTTACGAGAATGAACACAACAAGAAGCCGATTGGCAAGCTGTGCTCGGGCAAATCCAATGCCAACGGCATTCTGGTCTGCGAAGTCACGCTGGAACAGGCCGGCAATGTCAGCCTTGAAGTGCGCGGCAAAGACAAGGATGGTAATCAAGCGTCGGCCTTTTCCTCGGTCTGGGTAACGCAGCAGGGTGAGCTGTGGTTTGATGCCGAGAATCAGGATCGGATCGACGTTTTGCCGGAAAAACAGCACTACCGCGTCGGTGATGTGGCACAGTTCCAGGTGCGCATGCCGTATCGCCACGCCACCGCGCTGGTGGCGGTCGAGCGAGAAGGCATCATCGAACATCAGGTGGTTGAACTGCATGGCACCGACCCCACCATTTCAGTGCCGATCAAGGCGGGCTTTGGGCCGAATGTGTATGTCTCGGTGCTGGCGCTGCGCGGGCGCTTGCGCGATGTGCCGTGGTATTCAATCTTTACCTGGGGCTGGCGCGAGCCGATCAACTGGTGGCATGAGTTCCGCGCTTACCAAGGCCCGACTGCGCTGATCGATTTATCCAAACCCTCGTTCAAGTTTGGCCTGGCTGAAATCCGGGTGGACAGCAATACGCACCAACTGGGCGTGACGGTCAAAACCGACAAGAGCGAATACCCGATCCGCGCCGAAGCCAAAGT
>CAMBDR010000326.1 GCA_945864765.1 Janthinobacterium lividum
GGGCCGGATTTGGGCAATTCCACCGACCCTAATCTGGGTGTGACCTTTGACTTTGGCGAATTCAACATCAACAAGCCCACCAGCGACTTCCCCGGTATTTTCGTCAATACCAGCCGGGTGGATTTGTTTGGCTTGCCGCTGAAATTGAATGTCACTGGTCTGGATGGTTTCAACGCCACCGTGGGTGAATCGCTGGAAGAAACACGCGATGAATTGTTTGCCCGCTATATTCTGGAAACGCCGGCAGAATTCCGTGGCCTGGCACAGGCACCGTATTCACCGATGCGTATTATTTCTCCCGGCCATTCCAGCTTTGACGATGGCGTCAACGTCAAAACCCATGCGCAGGATCGTACTCGCGGTGCCAATGCCTCGTATCTGGATAGCTATATCACGCAAATTTGGGAAATGTACAAAACCCGCGATTTGGTGATGAACTTGCAAAACGGCTGGCCGACCTTTACCGGGCGGGTCGGTTCGGATAATATCTTGCGCTTGACCGATGGCCAAGGCACATACAACATCAATGGCCGCCCCACTACCACCGAAGTTATGTTGGGCAATGGTGTGTTGGATGATGCCAGCGGCACCAACGACCGTGCCTCGCACGACAAGCAACTGCAATTGCAAGCCCAGGTGTGCGCCGCCTTAAACCGCCATGTGGCCGAGCAAAGTTTTGACAAATGGTGGAATGCTGCATTCTTCTACCCTGCCGGCTCCACTGCCAACTGGTTCGTCAAGTTCTGGCATAGCCACAGCTTAAATGGTTTGGCCTATGGTTTCTCGTATGATGACGTGGGCGGCCACAGCCCATCGATCTTTACGCCATCGCCTGTTGCGGTAACTTACACCATTGGTAAATGATGTCTCTCTAAGTCCATGATAAGGCCATGCTAATTACATGATAAGCCCGTGACTTGGTTTTCAACCCGCCCAATTCGGCGGGTTTTTTTTCGCCCGGCAGGGCGCGTGGTTTTGGGCGGCGTTCAAATTATAAGGATTTCTCTAATCGCATTGACAGATTTAATTGGTTGCGATGTCGCTTTGCTGGGCTTTGCTTGCTGTGCAGTAGGACGGGGCTACCTCCCCTTAAGCATCAGTATGAATCTCTGAATTGAATCAAAACCGTTGGTGCAAATAAATAATACTGCATGCATTGAACAGGCGTGCTTCGTATGGTATGCTTTGGCTCATTGGTCACTGGTCAGTGGATCGGCGCGCTGGGATAGGTCGTTAACATGCGGTTCTGTAGCGATGCTTCAATGAATTCTTCCATGCACACCGAGACCAAATTTTTGCTTGTAGGAATAAATGCGCTCTTGCTTGGGTGTATTTGCAATAGTTAATTGTTCAAAGATAATAACTGCTGTTGCTAGAATAGTTGTAATCGTTGCAGTGAATTTTGGAAATAGTTCAAATTTTTTTCAGCTTCCTCGTCTGGCGGCGGGAAACCAGGTTCAAAAAGCTATAAGTGATCATGGCACTTGGGCGCGATCACTTTTTTTTTGCCAAATGCACGATCTAACAAAGGTAAAAATATCCTATGCTAGTGAAAGAATTTATAGCTGACTATCTGGAAATGATGGGTTTGACCCATGTTTTTGGCATGAGTGGCGCAAACATTGAAGACTTGTTTTTCGAATTGTCGTCCCGGCGCAAGATCAAGGTGATTTTAGCCAAAAACGAATACAATGCCTCCATGATGGCGATTGGCAGTTATCTGGCCAGCAAAAAAGTGACGGCAGCGCTCACCACCTCGGGGGCGGGGGTCTTGAATGCCATTCCAGTTCTGGCAGAAGGTTTCAGCAGTAATATGCCGTTTGTACTGATCAGCGGGGTGGTGCAACAGGCGCTGGAAGGCAGAGGCGGGTTTCAGGATACCTCGGGTAAAGAAGGCACATTTGATATTGCTCAAATGATCAAGCCAGTGACCGGGTTTTGCGTAAAACTGGACAATGCCAACGACATTGCGCAAGCCTTGGTGATGGCATTTGAACAGGCTGATCTGAATAAAAAGCCCTCGGCCATCTTAATTCCACAAAACTTATTGAACCAAGCCGTCTCGATTGCGCCCCCGCAGGTGCGCCCAAGCACTGCGCCGGATTGCGCACTGCGCAGGCAGCAAAGTAGCGCATCATTTTTGCACAAGTTGCAATTGTCACATAAACAACCACTGGTATTGCTGGGCGAAGAACTAATTCATTTGAAGCAGCTTGATGCAGTGTACACCTTCATTGAAAAAACCCAGGCCAAAGTGGCAGTGGTGCCCGTTGCCAAGGGTTTGTTTGACCACCATAGCCTGCAATTCATCGGCATTACCGGCATGATGGGGCATGATTCGGTATTGGAATTTTTAACCCATACCGATACCTTGATCCTGATTGGCACCCAGTTTGACTTCCTGTCCCGTTTTGGTCTGGCCGATTTGCTGGTCGATCAAAATATCATCATCATCAACGAAACCCTGCGTAATTTCAAGGAACATATCGCCAGTGAGCATATCTTTGAATATACCGAAGAAATCGAGCCGTTCTTTGAGCTACTTAATGAGCAAATAGCAGCAGTCAAAATTTGTCAGCGTGTGGTCACGCGCAATATCTACAAAGATCCCTTTACGCCAGATCGGCCTACCTTCATCCATTCGGTGCAGCAATTCGAAAAGGCGCTGGCGCAGGAGCCGAACAGTGATATTTTTGTCGATGCGGGCAATACTGGTGCCTTTGTCACGCACTATTTGAATACCTTTGGCAAGAGTTTTTATTACATTTCCCTGGGCATGGGCGGCATGGGTAACAGCATCGGTGCCGCGCTGGGGTCTTGCTTCACCTCGGGCCGGAGAAGCTATGTGATGATGGGTGATGGATCATTTTTAATGTACGGACTGGAAATGCACACGGCAGTTGAACACAACTTGCCCGTCGTTTTCGTTATCTTTAATAACAATTCCCATGGCATGTGCTCCACCCGTGAAGATGTTTTCATGGGCGCAACCTCCGGTATCAACAGTTTCAAGCCAAGTTTTTTTGCCAGTGGATTGCAACACATGTTTCCGGAATTGTCTTGTTTTGAGGTGAACTCAACTCCTGAACTACAAAAAGCGCTACGATATATCAAGGAAGTTACCGGTCCTTGTGTTATTTCGATTAATTTGGAATGTAATGAATTACCCCCATTCAGGGTCTTTAAGAAAGAGGAATTATATGGAATTACCAATTGATGGTTTTCGCGGTGTTGAAAATACACCCATGAGTGAAATGACCGGTATTTGTGCCGACATAACGCATGCCGTGTACCCACACGAACAACTGTATGGCGATTATTGCCCGATTCAGGCGTATGTCAATTGTCCGCCCGAAAAAGTGTTTGAATATATGTCCGACCCCCATTGTCTGGCCGAATGGACTTACAGCATGCGCCAGTTCAAGCAAGTCAATGACGAGGGCTTATTTGTCGGGCGTGACATGATTGGCGATACCACCAAGATTTATTTCAAAGTGGTGGCCAATCGCGAAGCGTTGGTGGTCGATTACCATTGCGCATGGGATCAAGGCGATGATTTGTGGATGATTTATTTGAACCGCATTGTCCCGGCAGAGTTGGTAT
Source organism: Janthinobacterium lividum (assembly GCA_945864765.1). Lineage (GTDB taxonomy): Bacteria > Pseudomonadota > Gammaproteobacteria > Burkholderiales > Burkholderiaceae_D > CAMBDR01. The sequence continues at coordinate 3,604 of CAMBDR010000326.1, forward strand.
TAGGCAAGCCCGGTTCGGTTATTTTCTGGCAAAATTGCCGCCACCCGAATTACTACAACAATCCTTATCCCGACACCGCCCCGCCCAAGCGGCCATGGGTGGGCAATTTTTGGGATATGTTTTATGCTGGCCACACGGTCGAGCTGGAAAACCTGAAGAAGATATTGGAATATCGCCATGCCAATAATCTATCCATGAAACCGCCCGTAAAATGATTGGAGCATCATGAACATCAGTTTGATTGATATAGAAGAAAAAATGCCAGCAAAAGTCGTGTTGAACGACTTTTTTGGCGGCGAAGAGGAGCGCAAAAAGAATCGTATGTTTTCTGGCACCAGTGAAAGAAGACATATGGAGCGTGACGAACTCGCTTCTGACTATCTGGCCGATGCGGCAAAAGTGCTGATAAACAGGTTGAACCTGAATCCGCAAACCGATATTGACTTGATTTTGACCAATATTTCAATGCCGGATGAGGTGTTTACCGGTTGCGGTGCGGTGGTGAATAAAAAGATCGGTGGCGGGGCGCGCTGGATTGTGGACATGCACAATACGGGTTGTGTATCTTTTCTTTATTTGCTGGAAATGGCGCAAACTTATATGAAAGCGCGCAATGTGCGGCACGCCTTGGTTTGTGTTGGGCAAACGGCCGGGGGGCGTATGTTTGGCCAACCGGATACCCGCTTGTTGGCGCAGGCAGCGATTCCCGGCGATGGCTTTGCGGTGGCGTATGTGACGCAAAGCGATGAGCGGCCGATTTTGTCGATGGAGTTTCAAAACTATCCCGAGCATTCGGAAGATATGTTTCTCGATTATGATGGTGCCAAATGGTGGGAAGCGCGCACGTGCTCGGGTAAGGTCAATTTTAATGAAGAGAATTCCGTGCGAATTGTCACTCGGGGCAATGCTGCCGTGCCCAAGGTGATTCATCATGCCTGCAAGAGTTTGCAAATCAAATCGACGGAAATCGATTTTCTCATCACCAATCAGCCGAACATGACCTTTTTGCGTAATTGGCGCGAAGCAGCCCTGTTGCCTGCGGAAAAGCATCTGCATACCTTTGAAAAATACGCGAACTTGTTTGGTGCGGGTATACCGGTAACCATGGCAGAGGCGATCAAGTCCAACACCATCAAACCCGGCAATTTGGTGTGTCTGGCGGGTTTTTCACATGCTTGTGATTATGCTGGTGCGGTATTAGTACGTTGGTAAGCGTGTGCGGTCATGGTTATGCGGCCATGACCGAGCCGTGCCATGATGTTTGCCCTGATTTGTAGTAAGGAAAAATGGTATGTTTGGCACCCAGGATTTGGCATTGTTCATTACAGCAGGTATTTTGCTCAATATCACGCCTGGCCCGGATTCGATTTTGGTGATGGCCAGAACGGCGGGGCAGGGCTGGCGTGCTGGTTCGGTGGCGGCGCTGGGGGTTGGCACGGGTTGTTTGGTGCATATTTTGGCGGCGGCTTTGGGTTTATCGGCGTTGTTGAATACCTCGGCGATGGCGTTTGGCATTATCAAATATTTGGGGGCGGCGTATTTAATGTATGTGGGCGTGACCATGATGTTAAGCCGCGCCCGCCCGGCAGATGCTGCGCAGGAGAATAGCGTAGCGCCTGTGCTGAGTTATCGCAAAATCTTTTTGCAAGGTTTGTTGACCAATGCGCTCAATCCGAAGGTGGCTTTGTTTTTTCTGGCTTTTGTACCGCAATTTATCAGCGCCCAGGCGGATAACAATCCGTTGGCGTTTATTGTGTTGGGTTTGATTTTTGATCTGAACGCTATACTGTGGTGCCACTTTTTGGTGTTGTTCACCGCGCTGGCGCGCAAGAAAATGGGGCAGCGGGCGAGTAATGGCAAGTTGGTGGCGTGGTTGAACCGCACGATTGGGGTGATGTTTGTTTCCTTTGGGGTGAAGTTGGCGTTGGCTGAGCGGGGGTAGGGGATTGGGTTGTTTGCTGCTTGTGCCATGTGTGCAACATGCAACAATAACGGGCCGAAAAACGAATCCCCGATGCAAGTAAATGACGCTTGGCTGGTATTATTGGTTCAAATATGAAACTATTGACCACGCCAACCCGCCCTTGATCCAGATGCCATGACCGATACCGACGAACTTTTTTGGAATGATCTCTTGCTCGCTATTGAAAAGGGCAAGGTGATTCCCGTGTTGGGGCCGGATTTGCTGACCGTGCATATCGA
>CAMBDR010000327.1 GCA_945864765.1 Janthinobacterium lividum
GCCAGATTGCGCACTTCCGATGCCACCACCGCAAAGCCGCGCCCCTGCTCACCCGCGCGCGCTGCTTCCACCGCCGCATTCAAGGCTAAAATATTGGTTTGGAATGCAATCCCGTCAATCACGCTGATAATATCGACAATTTTGCGCGATGAAGCATTGATCGATTCCATCGTGTTGACCACATCGGCTACCACCTGGCCGCCCTTACTGGCCACATCCGAGGCCGAAAGCGCCAAGACATTGGCTTGACTGGCATTATCCCCATTTTGCCGTACCGTGCTGGTCAGTTCATCCATGGCTGACGCGGTTTCTTGCAAGGCACTGGCTTGTTGCTCGGTACGGCCGGATAACTCCAGGCTATCGGTTGCAATTTGTGCCGATTCGCTGGCAATGGTTTCGGCCCCGGTGCGCATATCGCGCACGATGCTCAAAAAGTTGCTGCGCAACGCCTCCACCGCGTGCAACATCTTGCCGATTTCATCTTGCCCGACAGCGGCGATAGGGCTACCCAAATTGCCCGCCGCGATCTGGGTAATGTTTAGCTCGGCCAGTGCCAAAGGCTGCACAATGCTGCGGGTTAGCCAAAGGCTGCTGAGTAAGCCCGCTACCAGACTAAACAAACCTGCTGCAATTAAAAATAGTTGCAAAGATTGGAATTGGGATTGGTTGCTGCTTAAACTGCTGGCATGGGATAGCCTGGCCTGGTCTGCAATGTATTGAACGATATCATCCATTTTTTTGGATGGCGCGCGATCCATACCCTTGACCGCTGTATCAACCGCAGCGAAATTGCTGCCGTCAAACTGTTTTAAGGCGTTTAAGTAATTGCTGCCCAGTTCGGCATGGGCTTTTTGCGCCTCCGCCAAGAGCGGCGTGCTCAGGTTCAGTTGTTTTAGTAAGTCGCTCACTTGGGCCAGTTCCTGTTGGGTTTTTTCACCCGCTTTGCTGAATTCGCCACGGTATTTTTCCAGTGCTGCCGGGTCACTGCCACGCAACAAGGTATTTTTCCAGGCTTGAATTTGATTTTTAAACGCCAGTTGCGCACCGTCGCCGCCGAGCAGAGCTCGTGTAATCAGCACCGATTTTTCTGTGGTGACGCTATTGTTTTGATTCAGGCTTTGTATAGCGTGCCAACAAAACAGGCTAATGCCAAAAATAATTGCCAAAAACAGCGCGGAAAAAATCCGCAGCCGTAATTTAATGGTGTAATTAGAACCCATCATTGCGCCTCCCTGGAATGTTGCTCGTGCTTCACTATGTCACAATGTACCTCAATCAAGCCCCGCTAGCGCGTTTTGAGTTGATTTATTTGGTCCAGCCACTTGCTGTGACGCACACCGGAATACACACCGGAATACACACATAAAATACGGGTAAGCTTGGGCGCTGGTGTACCATATGCCAAAGATCAGCAATTATCCAATAAAAGACCAAAATGAGACGAGGAGGGCGCATGAATCGGATTTGCTTGTTGTCGTTTCTCTATTTTTTGTGGGGGTATTGTGATGCGGCAAGCTATGTCGTGGAATCGATCAAAAGCCGCGCCTCGTTTGAAGTGGGATATATTGCGCATGGCAAGGTAAAAGGTGTGTTGTCGCGGCTGTCCGGCAATGTCGAACTGGATATGGCAAGCAAGTTGGGTAGCGCTGATATTGTGTTTGATATGGCTGGCGTCGAAACGGGTAACGGCATGACTAATCGGTTTATCAAATCGGGTAGCGTGTTTGACACCGAAAAATATCCCACCATGCAATTTCATGCCACCCGTTTTGATTTTGAAGGAGATCGTTTGCTCGCGGTGAATGGTGATTTGACTTTGCATGGTGTGGTGAAAGCCGTTCGGCTGGAGGTCAGGCAATACCTTTGCAACGATATTGCCGACAGCACCGGCCAGCAATGCCAGGGTGAACTCACCACCACTATTTTTCGCTCACATTTTGGCATGAATCGCTTGCGTTTTTTGGTTGATGATGATGTCCTCATCAATGTCAGCCTGGTATTGGATCGGATTTCCCCTTAAAACTTATTTCAGGAAGATAGCATGTTAACGCTTAATTTTCGCAAAGCATTGATGCTCTTGTTTTTCATCGCACCATTGGCTCAGTCCGCGCGCTACGAACTTGACAATTTGCATACCGCCGTGCATTTTGCGGTATCGCATTTCGAAGTGAGCACCATGCGCGGACGTTTTACCTCAATCAAGGGGCAGCTTGAATTTGATCAGGACAAGGGCACGGGCAGCCTCGATTTGCAGATTGACCCCGATACGGTCGATACCGGTTTGCGCGGTTTGGACGGGGTGCTCAAGTCGGCACAGTTTTTCGATACCAAAGAATTTCCGCAAGCCCGTTTTGTGTCGAGCCGCTTTGAGTTCGATGGCCCACGCCTGCTTGCGGTGCATGGGCAACTGACTTTGCACGGCGTCAATCAGCCTGTGGTTTTGCAGGCTCAGCGCTTTGTCTGCAAGGAAGTAAAAATTATTGTGTTGCGCCGCAATGTTTGTGGTGGCGATTTTCAAACCAAAATCAAGCGTAGCAATTTCGGCATGCGCCAGCATTTACCCGATGTGGGCGATGAGGTGACGCTGGATATTTCGGTCGAGGCCACGCCCATAAAATAGGGGGTGGATTAATTGATTAATTGATTCATTGAACCGTTGAGGTTGAGATTTATGTCGCAAAAAAAGGAATTATTTCCGCCCATTGAGCCATACCGCAGTGGCTGGCAGGCTGTGGATGCCATCCACACGCTGTACTGGGAAGAGTCGGGCAATCCGGTGGGCTTACCCGTGCTGTTTTTACATGGCGGGCCGGGCGGTGGCACTTCGCCCTTACATCGGCGCTTTTTTGATCCCAAGGCGTATCGGCGTATTCTGTTTGATCAACGTGGTGCCGGAAAATCGACTCCGGTTGGCGAAGTGCAGGCTAATACCACCCAACACTTGATCGATGATATTGAAGTCTTGCGCCGTATGCTGGGCATAGAAAGCTGGTTGGTGTTTGGCGGCTCCTGGGGTTCGACGCTGGCCTTAGCGTATGGGCAAGCTTACCCGGAACGCTGCCAGGGCTTTGTGTTGCGCGGTATTTTCTTGTGTACGCCCGCCGAGATCGATTGGTTTTTGCATGGTGCACAATGGTTTCATCCGGAAGCCCATGCCAAGTTTGTAGAATTTATTCCGCCAGATGAGCGCGCCGATCTGGTACAGGCGTATTTGCGCCGCATGAACTCAAAGCAGCAAGCAGAGAACCTGCCCGCAGCACGCATGTGGAGCCACTACGAGGGCGAACGCGTGACGCTGTTGCCGGGTAAAGATACAGTGCGGCAAAGCAATGCGGATCTGCAAGATTTGGCCATTGCCCGCCTGGAGGCACACTATATGGCCAATCTGGGTTTTTTCAGTGACGATCAATTGATACGCCATATCGATAAAATCCGCCATTTGCCCGCAGTGATTGTGCATGGTCGTTATGATGTGATTTGCCCACCCGCCACCGCTTGGCGTTTGCATTTGGCCTGGCCGGAATCGTTGATTCATTTCGTCGATGGGGCCGGACATTCTGCCTTTGAAGCGGGAATTGCCGCGCAATTGGTGGCGGCCACCGAATCATTTCAACGCAGCGGGCAGTTTTTTCCAGGAGATGCCGTATGAGTGCCGATTATCAACGTCCGCAAGCACTGTATCGCTATGCCAGCCAGGACAGTTTGCAGCGCGCGCTCGATCTTGGCGAGTTTCAGTTGCAACCCGCCAACCAGTGTTTAACGCTGGGCTTTTCCACCGCCTCCAACCCGGCTTTATTTGGCCCGGCTGACGATGCCTGCCTGATCATTCATCGCACCGAAGAATTTGGCGAGCGCCTACACCGTGCGGTACAACGCTTGTTGCCCAATTGGGCCGGGATTGACGGTGCCGTCGAATACGGCAAGCGCAGCATGCTGGGGGCCGCCTTCAGCCGTGAAAAAGCCCTGGCTGAGCAGCAAGAATGGCAATTTGCCTGGCGTCCCCGGCATGCCGTAACGGGTATGCAGGCGATTGTGGTAAAAATCGGCAGTTTGGCCGATTTGGCTGAACTGCGCAGCAAGGGCAGTTATTTGAACTAACACGTAGAAATTTCCACCAATCCACTAGATATTTATAAAAATGCCAACTTACCCTCACCTCCTTGCTCCACTCGACCTTGGTTTTACCACCTTGCGCAATCGCGTCATGATGGGATCGATGCATACCGGTCTGGAAGATCGCTTCTTTAACTACATCCGATTGGCCGCATTTTATCGTGAGCGCGCGCGTGGCGGCGTCGGTTTGATTGTAACCGGGGGGATTTCGCCGAATCGGGCGGGCTGGTTATTGCCCTTTGGCGGCACCATGAATTTTTGGCTCGATACCTTTAACCATCGCAGCGTCACCAATGCGGTACATGAAGAGGGCGGCAAAATTCTGATGCAGATTTTGCATTCCGGGCGTTATGGCTATCAACCGTTTGTGGTATCGGCCTCGAATATCAAATCACCGATTTCGCGTTTCAAACCCAAGGCACTGACCGAAGCGGGCATTCTAAACACCATCAAAGATTATGTGCGCTGTGCCAGTCTGGCCAAGGAAGCGGGCTATGATGGGGTCGAGGTGATGGGTAGTGAAGGTTATTTGCTCAATCAATTCCTGACCCAACGCACCAATCAACGGCAAGATCGCTGGGGTGGTTCGATAGAAAACCGCATGCGCTTATCGGTTGAAATCGTGCGCCAAATCCGCGCTGCAGTGGGGCCGGAATTCATCATCATGTATCGCCATTCCTTGCTCGATTTGGTGGACGGTGGTAATACCTGGGAAGAAGTGGTGGCGGTGGCCAAGGCGCTGGAACAAGCCGGGGTCACGATTTTCAATACCGGTATCGGCTGGCATGAAGCGCGCGTGCCCACCATTGTGACCTCGGTGCCGCGTGGCGCGTTTGCCCAGATGGCCGGGCGTTTGCGCAAAGAGGTATCGATCCCGGTGGTGGCATCGAACCGCATCAACATGCCCGATGAAGCTGAATCGATTTTGGCGCGCGGCGATGGCGACATGATTTCCATGGCGCGCCCCTTCCTGGCCGACCCGGAATGGGTGAATAAAATGAACGGTGGCCGCATTGATGAAATCAACACCTGCATCGGCTGCAATCAAGCTTGTCTGGATCATACCTTTGCCAATAAACGTGCCTCTTGCTTGGTCAATCCGCGTGCCTGTTATGAAACCGAATTAGTCTTTAAAAAGGTCAGCAAATCGCGCCGTGTGGCGGTGGTGGGGGCGGGGCCTGCGGGCCTGTCGGCGGCCACGGTGGCGGCCGAGCGCGGCCATCAGGTGACCTTGTTTGATGCCAGCGACAAAGTCGGCGGGCAATTTAAAATCGCTATGCGCATTCCCGGTAAAGAAGAGTTTGCCGAAACCATCCGTTATTTTATGCGCCGCTTGGAGCTCACCGGCGTCAAACTGCAATTGGGCCAACGCGTGACCCGTGAGCAATTGCTGCAACAAGGCTTTGACGACATCATTGTCGCCACCGGGATTGTGCCACGCTCGCCCAAAATTGAAGGCATCGATCATCCCAAGGTTTTATCCTATCTCGACGTATTGCAGCATAACGCCAAGGTGGGCAAGCGGGTGGCGATTATTGGCGCGGGCGGCATCGGCTTTGACGTGGGCGAATACCTGTTGCATGACCCCAAATTGCCCTTGCCCGAACCGCTGAATCATTGGCTGGCCGAATGGGGGGTGGATTTGAATGCGCAGCAGCGTGGTGGTTTGGTCACGCCCAAGGTGGATG
>CAMBDR010000328.1 GCA_945864765.1 Janthinobacterium lividum
CGCCAGTGCGGCGCGCGCATGATCCAACAGACGTTGGCCCAGCCCTTTACGCAGAAAATGCGCCTGCACATACAGTGTGGCTACCTCGGTGGCAACGTCGATTACCACGCCGCTGTGCTCATCCACAAAGCGCTTGTCGTGGTTTAGCGTAATATACGCGATGATGTTTTCACCCTGTTCCAGCAAGGTGACTTGGCGCGTTGGGTCGGCAATCAGCGCTTCAAATTGGGCGGGGGTAAATTCATGCTGCACATACTGCGCAATCGAATCGGAAATCCCGTTCCATGCGTAAGTGTGTAGCCAAACTTGCAGGCCGAGGGTGGCCAAACGGGGTGCATCGCCCGGTATGGCGCTGCGTACTAGCGGAGAAATATCGGACATGGGCTTTTATAAATCAAAATGAACGCGATATTGTAATGTGTTTTGGCGCAAGCTGCATTTTCCGTTAATATCGTGGGTATTGCATACCTCAGGTTGATTGCCCATCATGCCCATTATGTCCATTTTGTCCACTTTGTCCACTTTGTCCACTTTGTCCACTGTGCCCGCCACCTTCCCCAATTTCCGCAGCCGCACCATGCTGATGCGGCACATCGAACACACGATGGCGTTTTATCACCCACGCTGCATCGACCAAAGTGGCGGCTTTTTCCACTTTTTTATGGATGATGGCAGCATCTACGATGCAAGCACCCGCCACTTGGTGAGTAGCACGCGCTTTATTTTTGTGTATGCCCAAGCGTATCGGCATTTTGGTGGCGCAGCGTATTTGGAGCAAGTCAAACATGGCGTACAGTTTTTACGCCATGCGCACCGCAACCGGGCAACCGGGGCCTACGCCTGGCAATTGCAATGGCAAGACGGGCATGCCACCGTGTTGGATGGGGAAAACCACTGCTACGGCCTGGCCTTCGTCTTGCTCGCCTATGCGCACGCCTTGCGCGCGGGCGTGCCCGAGGCGCGCGCCTGGCTGGATGAAACCTTTGATTTGATGGAACAGCGCTTCTGGCAAGCCGACCAGGGTTTATATGCCGACCAAGCCAGTGCCGACTGGCAAACACTGGCCCCGTATCGCGGCCAAAATGCCAATATGCACGCCTGCGAAGCCATGTTGGCCGCCTATGCCGCAACTGATGACATGCGCTTCTTGCACCGCGCCGAAACCCTGGCGCGCAATATTACGCTGCGCCAGGCCAATCTGGCCAATGGCATGATTTGGGAGCACTACCACAACGACTGGCAAATCGATTGGGACTATAACCGCGCCGACCCGGCCAATTTATTCCGCCCGTGGGGCTACCAACCGGGGCATTTTACCGAATGGGCCAAATTGCTGGTGCAATTGGAACGCCACGCCGCCAAACTGCAACACGGTTCGGAGTGGATTTTGCTGCGCGCCGAAGAATTATTCACCTGCGCGCTGGAGCGGGCCTGGGATCAGGCGCACGGCGGCATCCACTACGGTTTTGCGCCGGATGGCAGCATTTGTGATGGCGATAAATATTTTTGGGTGCAAGCCGAAAGCTTTGCGGCGGCTGCGCTGTTGGGGGCGCGCACCGGGCAGCCGGGCTATTGGGCGTGGTATCAGCAGATTTGGCAATACAGTTGGCAGCACATGGTAGACCATGAACACGGCGCGTGGTATCGCATTCTGGGGCCGGACAACCGCAAGCTAACGGCGGAAAAAAGCCCGGCGGGGAAAACCGATTACCATACCATGGGGGCGTGTTATGACGTGCTGGAGGCGCTGAAGCTGGCGGGGGAGTTTTAAATGGGTATTGCGCAGGAGGAGTGGCTATGAGCCAGTATAAGACAGATGCGGAAGATAAGGATATGACCCGCCCCCTCATCATTTACCACGGCAATTGCATGGATGGCTCGACTGCCGCATGGTGTTTCTGGCGCAAATATCGGGATCAAGCCGATTTTGTGGCGGGCTATTTCGATCAGCCAGCACCGGAAGTGGCGGGGCGCAGCGTATTTTTGCTCGATTTCAGCTACAAGCGTCCGATTGTGACGGCCATGTTGCAAAGTGCGGCCAGCGTTACTTTAATCGATCATCACAAATCCGCGCTGGAAGATTTGGCCGATCTGCCCGGTTTGCACTACTTTACCGACCTGGAACGCAGCGGTGCCACGCTGGCGTGGGATTATCTGTTTCCCGGTGAGGCGCGGCCAGTATTATTAAACCATATTGAAGATCGTGATTTATGGCGTTTTCAGTTGCCCGCCACGCGTGAGATTTTGGCCAGCTTGTACAGTTACGATTTCAGTTTTGCCTTGTGGGAGGAGTTGATGCAGGCAGATCAGGCCAGCATTGTGCCGATGGCGCTGGAAGGGCGTGCGATTGAGCGCAACCACCATAAAAACCTTGCGCACATGCTGCAAACCTGCCAGCGCCGCATGGTGATTGGCGGGGTGGATGTGCCGGTGGCGAATATCCCCGGCATGATGGCCAGTGATGCCGGGCATTTGATGGCACAGGGCGAAGCCTTCGCCGCCTGTTATACCGACACCGCCAGCGGGCGCAAGTTTGAATTGCGCGCCAGTGCCACGGGCAGCGATGTCAGCCTGATTGCATTGGAATATGGCGGCGGCGGCCATGCCAAAGCGGCGGGTTTTATGGTGCCGCGCAGCCATCCGCTGGCGCAGGTGTGAGCTGGTTTTAGCGCGGTTTGGCAGTGCTGCCGGTGTTTGCGCTGTATGCTTAACGCATAAAAAAAACCGCACGCGGCGGTTTTTTTATTTTGCAAGATACAAATTAAGCAGCTTGCTTTTTAGCCGATGCGCGGCGCTTCATCAAGCCGAGCAAACCAATACCGGCCAACATCATTGCATAGGTTTCTGGTTCTGGTACTGCGCCGACCGCGACGTTGGTAATGCCAGGCAAGTAGCCAGGGCCGACGGTGTCAATTTTGAAGCCGGTGAAAATTTCGCCTACGCCAGTGGTTTGGAAGCCCTGGAACGTGAAGTTCGGTGCGCCGTTACCCAAGGAAACGCCACTAAAAACATAGCTGTTTTGATTGGTGTTGATTGTGATGCCGACCAAGCCAGCAGTCACGGCAGCGTCAAAACCCAACAGACTGTGCGTGCCGCTGACGGAGGCGTTGATCGGTGTCCAGTAATTATTGGACATGACGGTTTGGCTAGCGCCGATGGAATAACCCGTACCAGCACCAACAGTTAAATTTTGACCAGAGGAATAGGTGACATCGCCACGGGTAAATGGCGTACCTGGATAACCAAAACCAGAGCCGAAATCGGCGAAATTGCTATTGTACTGAATGGTGCCTTGCGCGTTGAAAACGGCACGGTCATTAAATGTTGTAACGCCAGCGGATGCGAAAACGCTGTATGTTGCCAAGGCAAGACCTAATGCGGCTGCTTTAATTTTCATGAGAATATCTTTCTTTAAAGGGGTTGGACTGCAAAATTAAATGCGTAAAATGACACAAAAGCTCAGCTGAGGTACTAAAAATTTATTAATTGTTGCATGGTGGTATGAGCGTCCGCCAGTCAGCATTTCTGCGGTGCGCTTGCATTCCGATTCAGTTGCAACATGGTAACAGCTCAATTAAAAAAATACAAGAATCAATTTGGGATTATTTTGACCAGTACAGTTCGATTTTTCCACCCACTGTGCTGCTTGGATTTTGCACTAATTGTGCTGACTTAAATCGCAATATTTTACTAAAAGTGGTTGGTCAAATGGGCGTGCATTTGTGCCTGTTATTAGTGCATCGTTGCCATTGGCGCGCAAAAAGGCGCTGGAGTACGTGTTCCCCGCGTAGAAGGCTGTCGCAAAAGGCCATCGGGCCGAACGCCGTCCGACGACGGTCGTACCGTCATTCCCGCGCAGCGCCTTCCCTCAAATGCTTTGGTCGGGGGGGCGGGTATGATCCTCCCCCGTTTTGCCACGCGTTTTATCAAGTAGGCCCCACTTTCCCGCTTTATTCTTCAGATCAACTTTCCTCCCCCCCTGCCATAATCAACATTCATAATCAGCAATTTGAGTGCAACCATGGCAGAAGATAGCGACGCCGAAAAGACCGAACCGGCCTCTGAGAGGCGCCTGGAACAGGCGCGTGAAGAGGGGGACGTGCCGCGTTCGCGTGAAATCACGACTTTTACCGTGCTGATGACGGCTGGCGTGGGCATGTGGATGTGGGGCGGCAAAATTGTGGCTGAACTCAATCGTATCCTGATTGCCAGCCTGTCCTTGCCGCGCGAGCAAGTGTTTGACCCCCACCTTTTGTATGAGCGCATCTTGAATGATGTGGTGCAGTTGTTGTTGATCTGCGTACCAATCGGCCTCATTATCATGGCCGTGGCGATTGCTTCTCCGCTCTTCATCGGCGGTTGGCTGTTTAGCACCAAATCCTTGATGCCCAATTTTGGCCGCATGAACCCCTTGAAGGGCATCGCTAATTTATTTTCCAAAAATTCCCTGGTTGAATTTCTCAAGGCGATAATTAAAACCATCATCGTCGGCAGTATCGCCTGGGTGGTAATCATGGCGCAAAAAGATCAAATTGTCGCCCTCGCGGTAGAGCCGCTGCAGCAAGCCATTATGCATGCCGGGCATTTGATGGTGGTCACCTTTTTGGCCATCACCAGTGGTATGGCGGTCATCGCTTTAATCGATGGCCCCTATCAGCTTTGGCATTATGCCGACAAAATGAAAATGACCCGGCAAGAAGTGATTCAGGAATCCAAAGAATCCGACGGTAACCCGCAAATCAAGGCGCGGATTCGTCAGTTGCAACGCGAAATGGCCAGAAAACGCATGATGGCCGCCGTGCCAACGGCCGATGTGGTGGTCACCAATCCTACCCACTACGCAGTGGCCCTGAAATACGCCGAAGGCAAAATGGGTGCGCCCCAAGTGGTGGCCAAGGGGGCCGATGAAGTGGCCGCCAAAATCCGCGAACTGGCCAAAGAACACAACGTGCCCCTGCTGGAAGCGCCACCGCTGGCACGGGCGCTGTTTAAACATACCGAAATTGGCGATGAAATCCCGCAGGCACTCTACACCGCCGTGGCCGAAGTGCTGGCCTATGTGTTCCAATTGCGCATGTTTAAACAACGTGGCGGGGTCAGACCGATTTTGCCAACCGATATCGACGTACCGCCCGAACTGGACCCACTGAACCCACTGAGCCCACTGAGCCCGGTAGCGCAAGTACCGCCAGCGGCCCCCAATTCTGTACCACCGCCACTTGGCGCGTAAAATTTTACAATAATGAGGTGATGCAATGAATGGACTCACACTGCCCCCATGGTTAGCCGGATTAAGTTCCAAAGGCTTGGCTGCGCCAGTGATTATCATCATGCTGTTGGCAATGATGATTTTGCCCTTGCCCGCCTTTGTGCTGGACGTGTTTTTCAGCTTCAATATCGCGCTTGCCATTATCGTGCTGCTCACCAGTTTATATACGGTGAAACCGCTCGACTTCATGGCCTTTCCGGCGGTGTTGCTGGTTTCCACCATGTTGCGTCTGTCACTCAACGTGGCCTCAACCCGGGTGGTGTTGACCGAAGGCCATAACGGGCCGGATGCGGCAGGGAAGGTGATTGAAGCGTTTGGCCACTTTTTGATCGGCGGCAATTACACCGTCGGGATTGTGGTGTTTGTGATTTTAACCATCATCAATTTTACCGTGGTCACCAAGGGTGCAGGGCGTATCGCTGAAGTGGGCGCACGCTTTGCTCTGGATGCGATGCCCGGTAAGCAAATGGCGATTGACGCCGATTTGAACGCCGGCCTGATCGCCGAAGCCGAAGCGCGCAAGCG
>CAMBDR010000329.1 GCA_945864765.1 Janthinobacterium lividum
AAGGCTGCCCAAGCGATTTCATCCGGACTTTTACCCCGCCTTTAGGGCCAAACAGAAAACCTTGCATTTCTGGCACCAGACAAAGATCAACTGGCTCCAGATTCGTCTTCCAAAGCAATAGCGCAATCACCACTTTCATCGCATACAAGGTAAATTCAGCCCCCAGACAGCGCCGATTTCCCCCGCCATAAAACACATGCTTGTAAGGGTCCGGGCTTTTGCCGACAAAGCGTTCCGGATCAAAGATGAGGGGATTATCGTAATGATCTTCCCTGGTATGTATCAAATAAGGGCAATTCGCCACCATGGTGCCCGCTGGCAGGGTATACGCGCCCATTTGTAGTGGCTCAATCAATAAGCGGGCGGACGAGGTAAATATTTGCGGGCTAATTCGACAGGTTTCCCAAATCACCGCGTCAAGATAGGGTAGCTGGTCAAAATCCTCCGCCTGTATGGTCTGTTTATGATTCAAAACACGTTCAATTTCGGCCCGTGCCTTTGCATAAACCGCTGGCACCGCAAACAATTGTGCCACAATCCAGGCTAAGGAGGTGGCGGTGGGGGTATACCCGGCAGCCAGCAAGGACACCAGCTCCGCCTGCAATTGCGTATCACTCAAGCCTTTTTCGCCTTCTTGCGCGTTCACCAGGGTTGATAAAACGCTCTCACGCTGGTGCGCATGTGGGCATTTTTTAAAATCTGCGACCACATCGCCAACCAGATCGGTGCAGTCATCAATAATTTGCAGCTTGCCCTGATATGACAGCCCGCTCTGTACAAACTGGCGCATTTTTTCACTGATCTGGTGTACTGCCGGGCCATCTTCGGCACCAAAATTCATATGCCCCATCACTTGCCGAAGTACATTTTGAAAACAGCCCAACAAGTCAAAAACCGTATCACGAGGAAAATTTTCGATTTCCTGGTTCATCACTTGAATAATGTCATCCGCAAATTTACGAATATTTTTATCACCCTGAATTAATTTACTCAACAACCGCCTACGTTCGCCGTGCTCACTGCCATCCAGAATAAAGCTACCCTCAAAGGGCAATAATCTGGCAAATTGGATATAGTTTGCTTTGCCCGCCAGGCAAGTGTCGGATTTCGCTTTATACAGGTTTTTTAAATCGTTTTCGTGCGTCACAAATACCCACTGACCCGACGCACCGAATTCACTAACGCCAAAATCACCCAGCGGCAGCGTGAACAGGTCACCGTATTTTTGTAAGCATTGGCGCAAATAGGGGAAAGGATTGATAAAGAAATCGCTTGGCAAATCTTCGCTACCCATTTCCGGGCCAGGCGGCAATTGCATCATGTTTATTCTCCACATTTGAGCTTGATTTCTGAAATAGTGCAACTTTTCACCGTGCGATTAAATATACAGCGCCTGTTGATTCAATTCATTTTCGCTTTTTGGGGCATTCAACCACCCCAACTTTACCGGTACGCCATACAAGCGCGGATTGGCCAGTTGTGGCCAAATATGGCATAAACCCGGCACCATCACTTTCGCTGTGAAAAGTGGAATGGTCGCACGACTATAATTGAGTGCCAAGGTTTCCAAACCAAACTGATTTAAATGACTGACCATGGCGAGACCATCCTGTTTTAAATCCGCGCTGCTGGCCAGCGCATATTCAACGGCTTTTGCTTCAGGGGCAGGATATAAAAACGGATGATCGGCAATGGCATCAAAATCAAATGGCGCGGCATTTTTGTTGCGTATCGCAATTAATTGACAAAGCTCGGTCAGCGCCCGTTGCGCCGCCATCTCCGGAATCAGATGGCAACCAAACCCCATGATCCAACCACCTTCTTCGCCTTTGTTTTTACCGATCGCAGCCATGACCGGAATGCCCACATCGGCCGTGATATCCAGCACCCAAAAATCCCGTTCCGGCTCGACTTGGGGGTTGATGGTTTCTGCCAATATTTTCAAGCGAGTTTGATCCAGCCGGGATAAATCATAGGCCGGTCGCGCAATCCGGTTATACCACCAAATCGCCGTGGCATCGCGCTCCAGCAGCTCAAACAATCCCTGTAAAATCGCTTCTTCAAGTGAATTGCCTGCGGCGCAACCGTTTGAGTTCCAGCGCCCATAAACATGGTCATTCCATGGCGCATGATTGAAACACAGGGTTAAGGGGATCTGAACGAATGCGTCATGGCTGAGTGAATAACATGGCACCCAGTGAATTTCCGCATCATCGTAGGGGATGACCGCCTGCTTTCTTTTTGAATCCGGGTGCGAGGCATCGCCAAAATGTTGATATTGCTGATTTGAACAGGGCACCAGTTGTTGGAAGCTCAATGCTCGCTGCCCCTGCTTGATCAAGGCGCTCAAGCTGCTCTTGATCGACGGCACGTGGGCCTGATACAGTGCGCAGTAGCGCTCAATCGCTTCCGATAGCGCACTGGCTTGAGATTGAATGTGACTCACTCCTTTGCCAAGGCAGGTTTGAACGAAGCCATTTTGTTCAAACCGAAGCGTGGGTGGAAACGGTGTTTTATAAAAACCGCTGCGGTAAATTTTGACAGGGGTATCGTGCTCCACCGCCTGTTCGGTAAAATGATTGATGATTCCGCTAACCGGACTAATCAAACGGCTCAGCTTTTCAACCGTCTGTTCGGCCGAAACACAGCGTGATCCACCATCCTGATTGAAATGACTGATGCAGCTTTTTAATTGAATTGGCGCATGAATTTGTCGCGCAAAGTCTTCTTCATTGGCAAGTTCCGGGTTGATGCCATGGAAGTGGGTTTGCTGCTCTGGCAAAGAATAAATGAGCAGTTGCTGTGTTATTACCAATGATGCCTCAATCTGCCCGATGATGAGTGTGCCAAGCGTCTGCTGTTGTTGCGGGGTAAATACTTGGCGGGCTTTGAACCGGTGGCCATGCATGCGGTTTGGCCACCTTTGCATCAACCACTTGCGGATAGGTTGGTTATCCAAAATGCGCTGTTGCAAGCGCGCCAACAAAGCCGGCGCCGACCGGGCAAACAACGGGCTGATCCAGATATCATCACCCGATATTTTAAGCACCAAAAAAGGCTGTTCAATTTGCATAAGCTGCAAACGCGGGTCTAAAAAATCATCCACCAGAATAATCTGCAGCGCTTGTGTAAATTCAATACTCAATTCAAGCAGCATTGCTTCGATCCCGGCGATAATCGCCGTCGGTAGCGCCGACAGGCAATGTATGGTGCTGCCAGGTGGCTTGATCCGGATCGAGCTGTCAAACCCGCCTGAATCAAAGCTGGCTTGAAGATACCGCTCAAGATCCGGCTCCACCCCGGACGAATTGGCGGATTCTGTCAATAAACCCCAGCCCTTGAGTTGCAAAATCTGGTAAGAGAATTGCATATCCAGCGCCGTCCCCAGGCAATTATTTTCGACCAAAATCTGCTCTGCATCGCGCCGACCGTCAATACTTGTCAGGAACAGATATTTTTCAGCCGACAGAAAAAACCGCTCGGCGGCGGATATCAGCAAAATATCTTGATCAAGCACATAAACATTGAAGCGCGGATGCCAGTGCAATTTTTTATTCGAATTGGCTTCCGGCATATTGGTAGTCATATTCAACACAGCCAATTCAAGCGGCATGTAAACCAAAAAATCGGGCCGCATTATTCTGAAAAATATCACATAGCTCGGTTTCAGAGAGTTCCGGCATTTCCTTGCCAATATCACTGACAAATAAATGGCCATGTTCCGGGTGCGGGAAATCACTGCCAAATAATAGATTTTTGTCGCCTATCATCGCAATGAGTTCACGCAAACACGGCTCACCTGGTTCAACCGCAACCCAGCAGTGCCGTTTAAAATATTCCGAGGGCAACATCTTGATATTTTGCGCCGTTTGATGAGGGAAATCCGGGTAACAAATATGATCCAGCCGCCACAGCCAATGCGGCACCCAAGACGCGCCCGCTTCCAGGAAAGCAAATTTCAGGGTCGGATAGCGTTCAAAAACACCGTTTTCAAGCAAGGATGAAAAACACATCATCATTTCCATTGGGTGGGCGCATGCCAATAATGAAAACCGACTCGTGAAACGATCCGTGCCCGCCGTATTGCCATCCAAATGGGCACTGCCATGAATGGCAATGGAAATATCGTGCTGGGCACACATTTGCCAAAATGGCTCATAAGCTTCATGGCCTATCACTCTTCCCAGAATTGGCTCAGGCCGCAGCATGACACATTTCCAGCCATCGTCAATCATGCGCGATAATTGCAGCACTATTTGATTGGGATCATGCAGGCTGATTACGCCCACCGGATGCAGCCTTTCCGGGTTGGCGCTGCAATAATCTTTCAGCCAGCGATTATAGGCATCGGCATAGGCGACCGAAACATGCGGCGGGATTTGGCTGTGATAAACCAGGCCCAACGCGAAGGTAGGAAAAATGCTGGCACTGGCAACATTGGTTAAATCCATGCTTTGTAATTGCCCGGCCCCTGTTTTTGCCATGAGCCTTTCCTTTAAACAATTCCCATTGTGCAGCCTGGCTTCGGTTTGTAGCGAGCGGGTCCAGTTTTTCAGGATGGGAATCGGGCCGACCATATACACGGCGGGCAAAATCTCCCCATCAACCGATTTATTGGTTTGAAGGTGAATCGGATATTGCCTGAATATATCCTTATCACAATATTGCGCCCAAAGCTCGATGGGTTCGATTGCATGGCGGTCTGAGTCGTGGAGGTTATAAGTCATTGCAAAGCCATATGGAAATATTGAATCAGATGTCGATTGAAATACGCTGGCAATCCCGGATTCCGGTGTCAATATTCATTGTACAGAACGGGGCAATAATCAGGGTCATCAATAATGCTGCTGACGCCACAATCATTTCCGCCTCCGACAAGTCTTGCCTTATCGGTCAGGATGCCAAAACAAATGGCTACTCTGGCACTGTCGCTATAATTAATGGCACTACCATGGTAGGTATTTTTATGATGAAACGAAATACCACCAGCTTTCATGATAACAGGGGTTTCCTGCCATGGCCGGCCCGGGTATTCGGCCTGCATTAAGCGTCGTTGCTCGTCCAGGTCTTGTTTTTCACCACCTGATGATTGAAATTCCCCGTCCCATTGGTGCGAACCCTTTACATAAAGCAATGGCCCGGTCTCCATGGTGATATCGGTCAACGGCATCCATGCCGTCAAAAATTCGCCTTCCAGGAAATTGAGGTGTTGGGAGTCACAATGAAAACCTACTTGACCAGTTAATTCACTACCTGCTGGCTTATAGTAAAGTTGCGTACCCCACACCTGAACCACTTTGGCACCCGTTATTTCATGCACAAGTTCGCCAATTCGCTTAGAGCTAAATATTTCAAAAAGTTTGTTATTAGCGTGATGAATTTGGGTGATGCGCTGAATTTTATTGGCTTGCCCGACATCAATTATTGCACGCGGCTGGCCCCGGTCATAGTTCCCCGCCAATACCTCTTCAACACCTTGTAAGCCTTCAGCTAACAGCTTGGCAGAAACAATACTTTGCTTGTGAATCAAAAATCCATCAGCCAGCCATTTATCCCGACTTGATGAATGACTTAACTGCGTGTTTTCTTCTATGGTTTCTATCATGATATTTCCACCGTATGGGCAAGAAATGCGACTTGATTGTTGAGACAAATTATTTCTTTTGGATTTGGCAACCGTCGGGATCGGCCCTTGGGGTAGCGCCGATCCCTGTCAAAATTGCGAAAACAACCGCCGCTTATAAGCTGGTAAATGGCTCATTGACACGCGCTGCGAG
>CAMBDR010000330.1 GCA_945864765.1 Janthinobacterium lividum
CGCCCGATCACGCCCCCCGCCCAAACAGAAGCCGGTATGGTGGGGCTGAGGCTGGAATTCAAGGGATTAAACACCGTGCCCCCATTATTGTCATCCCCCAATAAGGTGAAACTGGCCAGCGTGGCGTAACCGGATTTATAACGGCCAAGCAACACATTATTGCTGCTATAGGCGCTAACGGACAGCGCTTCGCCCAAAGCAGTGTGCCCCATATACGCAAAACCCGGGCAAAGCGTATCCAGTGCCGCTGAAACCGCGTAATGATCGGGATAAAACCGTCCAAATAAGGCGGTATTGCTTTGATTGGCAATGGTGCAGCCAAATTTACCGCTACCGTTGGCGGTATTGCTGCTGCTACCCACCACACAATCCCCATTTAATTGATCCACATTGGTATACAGCGTATCGGCCACGCCGCCCGCCAGAATACCAAAATTACCCACCTCGTCATAGCGAATCGCCGCATTCGTGGCGCTACCGCTGGCAATCGTGGCGACACCGATCGGCAGGGGCGTAATCGCCGAGGCCAGATTCAAAGCCGAACTATAATCGGTGGTGGTCGGGGGCAGATGCAAGTGTGTATAGATTTTTTGCCCCGCCAGGGAATTATCAATCAAAGGCGTACCATCGTAACCGGCCACTGCGGTGCTGGTCAGCGTGAAGTTCGACCCGGCTTGCAATTTGGGCGTACCGCTTTGGGCGGTATTGGTCATAGTCGAACTCACCGTAAAACCAGTCGGACGAATCGCAAAATTATCGGTGGAACAAGCCGTGCTGCTGCTACCGCATACCCCGGCACTGCAAGTAAAACGCACCCGAACGTCGCGCCAGGCACTGTAATTCGGGCTGACGCTACTCAATGCGGTGCTGCTCACACTCACCCCAGCACTCGGGCCATAACCGCTTGTATAGCTGACACTGCCCAGGGGAATGACGGCAGTTTGACTGGCGGGACAATTATTGCTACCCAATGCCACTCCAATTTGGCTATTGGCCAGTAAATCGACGGTCACGCTGCCGTTAAACGTGGTTTCCAGCGTACCGTCGCTCTTCAATTTCACCACATCGAGCTTAAATGCCGTGTCCGCCAGTTTGGTGAACAACTGCGCATACGTATTGGCCGAGCTACTGGGCACGCAACGCGGCGAAGTCAGCTCGCAGGCGTTGAAGCGATTGGTGGTGCAGGCACTGATCACCAGAGCCTGGTCCTCACTCTCCACAAACTGGCCGTCGGTAACATTGATATTGACCGAAGCCGCCGTGGTATGGGTTAAAGAAAAGACCGCCTGATATTCGCCATTGAACAAATAGGTGGCCGTGCCATCATCGGCCGTACCATTATTGAGCACGCCATAACCGCTCACCAGGGTCCAATCGCCTTTGCCAGTGGAAGTGGTGAGTGTGATCGAGGTGGTGTTATTGGGCATGGTAATATTTCCATGCGCGCTGTTGTGCGCGCTAAGGGTCACCGTGCTGGGTTGACAAGTGAAGCCGGTGCCTGAATGCGAAATCGCATAATGGTTCAAACAACCGGATGAACCTTGCGCAAAATCGCGCAACACCAGGGCCGACCCGCCTTCATAGTTATAGATGCGAAATTCATCAATTGCGCCATCGGCCGAGCGCCCGGTGCCACTGGTTTCAATAAGACTGCTGCGGTTATCACCAACATACAACGTACCAATTTGACTCGATATGACGTTGCTGGTGGTAAACGCCAGTTCGGTCAACAACACGCCATCCAGATAAATGCGCAAATGGTCGCTGTTGGATGCCGCCAACAAATTAAAATTCCAGCTCACCGCAATATGCTTCCAGGTATTGGCGGCCACCGTATTGGCACTGGTTAAGGCAGTACGCTGGGTGCCGCCGCTATCCTCCACCACAAAACGTAAAGCGCCCGAACTCAGGCGGGTTAAAAAGAACCATTGCCCATTGACCACAGTCGCATCCAGTAATTGCGCCGCTTTGGTGCTATTGGCAGTCCACGAACTATTGGCGCGATACCAAAACGTGATGGTTCCGGCATTGCCTACCGTGGTGGGAATAGTAATGCCGGTATCAATTGCTTCAATCGTCCCGGAATTGGAATTGTTTGGTATATCCGCCGCCCGGCACACCCGGCCACTGGCAATGGTTTGCGCACCGCCCAGACGGGTGGCATGGCGGCTATTACCACTGGTATCGAGCACCTGGCCCGAAGCAGTCGTCCAACTGCTTTGCTCCATGCGGTATTCGGCCACGGGCGCGGGAATAAAAAATTTGAGCGCCGTATTGGCGATGGGAAAGCCAATTTGCGGGGTATCGTAATCGGTACTGTCCACTTGCCAACCCACCTGCCCCAAGGCCGCCGATGGGCCGGCGGTGAACGTACCATATTGATAGATAAATTCGCCATTTTCCTGCAAAATCACTTGCAGATTATAATTTCCGATCGGATTACTGCCCGTAGTCCACTCTGGCACATTATTCCATGTCACCACAAAGCTGCGATTGGGTGCAGTGCCTATGGTGGCATAGCTGATAAAACACGTGACGCTACTCAGACAAGGGGTGTTATAGCTGGGTACATCGACTTTATTGGTGGGGTCCAAATCATTACCATAAATGCGCATCGTGTAATTTAAAGTTGTGTTAGGGTAGGGCAAAACCTGTACCGGGCTACCATAACTACAGGTCGTGTTATTGTTAAACTGGAGCCGCCCATTGGTCATGATGCGTAGCGTACTAAATGCCGTGCCAGCGTAGGTGAAATTAAAGCCAATCGGAATCGCATCGCTCAAGGTATCATCCAAAATCGGTACGGTGGTGCCGCAACCGGTCGAGGAGTTGAATCGATATGGGCTGGTGTTATAGCCGACTTTGGTATGGCTGGTGGCATCGATCCAACTGAAGGTGGTGGCCGTACTGGCGTAGGTGACCGCGTGCGCTGGCGCAGCGACTGACAAAAGGAGACAACCGAACAGGCAACCGAGCAGGCAAGTGAGCGCGTTCAGCCAGCCCGGCTTTGTCAGAACGTGTCCTGTCAGGGTTCTCATCATGTTAAAACTCCACTTGCAGCGTGCGTTGCACATAATCCGGGTTGGCCGTTTGATTGGGGCAAGCCGAAGCAAACGGTTGATTACATGCAATCGAGGTCAATTGCCAGCGCTTCAAAGTGCCCGGCCCGTTGGTTAGCGTACACGATACCGTCACCGTAAAGCCCGACAAACTGCTGCCACTGGGCAAAGCGAAGCTGCTGGTCGCAAAGCAGACAGGTGACGCTGGCTGCAATTGGCGGTACAAACCCCATTCTATCCCGGCCCGTGCCGCCTGATAGGCACGCACCCCCTGCACATCGAGCGCGGAACTGGCTTGATGAGTGCCCACCACGCTAACAATGGCCGCCGACAATAGCGCCAGCACCACCAGCAAAAATATCGCCCCCACCAGACTAAATCCGCTGGCAGCAGATGGGGCAATGCGGGGCGGGAAGGTGCGTGGCATATTCATGGGCATTTTCATGGCGCATTATCAATATGAACCGATTGCTGGAGGGTCAGGGTTTCGTTAACCAAATCCAGGTCCGCTTTACCTGAATTAAAGGTAATCAATAAATTCACGAGGCCGCGTTGCACATTGGGCAGACTGGAAAAAGAAAACACGCAACTCTTCACGCGGTCAGCCACCCGCGCCTGCACGGGTGCCGTTGCCAGTGGTGCTGCGCTGGCATTAATTGGTTGGCTGGCTTGAATGGGATAGCCGGAATAACGGACCAATTGGCCATTCGTGCCGCCGTTGCAATAATAGGTGACGGGCGTGGTGACCACCTGAAAACGGCTGGTGGGGGAGGGAAACGACGCCGCCTCCGTGGTTAAATTTTGATTTCTGAAGGGATTATCAGCCATGGTAACGGTGTTGCCGACGAGGCTAACCACGGTGGCGCGATTACAAATTCGATTCGGAGCCTCGCCCCGGCAATCATACGCATCGGCCGGATAAAACCCCGGCCCCAGGTTATAGACGACGATATAATCCCCGCCCGCAATGGCCTGGCGGCCCGTCGGCACATTACCCACAATATCAAATACCAGCGGGTTGCCGCTGGTGCCGCTAAAACTGAGTACATTGCCGCCCAATTCATCTTCTTCGGCCAAATACCGACCGCCCGTTTTGGTGAGTAAGAATTCGAGATATTTGCCATCACCCGACAAACGCACACTATTGGGCAAGGCCAGGCGTAAATCGCGTGTCATGCGGCGCAAACTGGTATCGGCCAGGTCAGACAATTCGGCACGCGCCACATTATCGACGTAAGATTGAATCGGCACCCGGATAAATAAGGCGACCATGCCAGCAATAATGCCAGTAATCACCATTACGGTGATGAGTTCGATCAAGGTGAAACCTTGCTGCGTAGACCGGGCGATGGGCATAGTGGCGCACCTCATGGCAGTGCACTGGGCGCATAGCGGGTGCGGTAGCCGTCCAGCACCAGCGGGTTCACGCTATTGGGGTAACTCACACTCACGGTAATGCGTAGCACCTTGGCGTTGGCTGCAGTGGCATCGACCGGCGTAATCACCGCGCCAGTCGGGCCAAGATTGGCGTCCGTCGAAATGCTGACGGTCGCCGTATAACCACTGGGAAAGCTAAACCCGGCGGCGTCAGTGGTATAAGTGGTGGGCGTACCATAGGCACTAACGTAATCATTGACATTATCAAACGGACGCCCCACCCCGCCCGCTTCCTGGCCCACAACTTCGGGCAAGGAGGCACAACCGGCCGGACTGGCTGCCGTTTCGGCATTGGCATCATTGGGATCACACCAGGTAAATCGGGCCAAATTAATTTCTTCCAGCAAGCCTTCGGCAATGGCCAGGGCCTGTTTGCGCAATTGCGGGTCGGCACTCATCAAATTGGCACGCGCCTGCACGGTTAAAATCGCCACCAGCGCAATGCCAACGATCACAATCGTGATCAATAATTCGATCAGGCCAAAGCCCGACAGCCTTGGGCGGGGCTTAAGAGGGGGTTTAGGTGCGAATTCAGGAGTGAACATACCCGGTTTCCGGTTCGATATAAATATCGTGATTGCCGCCATCGCCCGTAATACGGATCAAAAAAAGGGTAAAGGTAGAAACAGGCGTGGGGCTAATATCATTTGATGCGAACGGCATGCCTTGCCCATCGAAATAAAAATAGCCATAGGTAACGGGCGAGGCGGGAAGATTCAGCGAGCTGGTGTAGGATAATTCCGCTGGCACGCCTTCGCAATACCAGGTGGTGGTATTAGCGCACGTGGCCAGCGTTTCAACACTGCCGGAATTATTCAGGCCCGGCGGTATGACCTGGTTGTCCAGCGTGCAACTACCATTTGCCGGATAGGGCGCAAAACATAAGGCCACGCTTTTACCGGCATCGAGCCGCACATACACCGGGCGATTTTGCGCAATCGCCAGCTTTTGCCCATAACGCAACATGGACAGGGTTCGATCAGAAAAAGCGCGCGCATTAAAACTGTTCGTCTCAAAAAACCGCGATACCGCAAACGCCGACAAAACCCCGATCAAGACCATGACCGTGATCAATTCGACCATGGTAAAACCCGCAGCACGCGCTCTGTTCAACATAAGCCACTCTACCCAAACCAAGCCAGCACCTGTTGCCAGCCAAAGGGCGGATCAAAAACACACTGATCCAAACCACTAACGGTATCAGCACATCAGCAAACGTCTTAGCAATCAATGCCTATTGTCACGACCGGTGCCGCAGTCGCATTCGCAGGTTCGGTA
>CAMBDR010000331.1 GCA_945864765.1 Janthinobacterium lividum
TGGCCGCGTCATAGGGCGGGACGCCGAAAATCACGGGGTCATACGCAAAATTGCGCACCGACAAATCAAAGATCAGGTCGTTGAGGGTGACAATGTCGGTCAGTTGCGGCGCATAACGCGGGTAGCCAACAATCACCCAAGCCGGATCATCAACCTGAACCTTGCCGGGGCTGGTGCCAGCCGGGGCCGGGTTGCCATCGATGGAGATGACCTTGAACAGGATGGTGGCATTGACCGGGCCATCCGAGATGTCGTCAAACCAGCCGTCGTTGTTGGCATAGTCCTGCGTCATCGGTTCGCCGTATTCGGTACTCATCGAGCCCGAATTGCCATAGCCGCCCAATACCAGCAGGCGGCTGGATTGGCCGGACAGGGTGGCGCGGATTTCGCCAAGCGTATCGATGGCATTGGGCAACAGGGTGGTGGGCGGAAAGGTGCCGATATTGGCCGCATTGGCGCGGTTGAAGTGGGCCACCCGTTGCTTGGGTAGCGTGTATTGCACGCTGCAACTGCCGGGGTCGGTAATAAGTTTTTGCCGCGACTGGGTGGCTTTGATGCTGGCATTGCGCAGCGCGTGGTCGGGCGCATAGCCGTGTTCGCCTGCGGTTTGTTGAAACTCGTACCAACTCGATTTTTTGTTGGCCAGATACACCTGCCACTGGATGTCCAGCACTTCACCAACCAGGGTTTGGCCGGTGATCGACTTGGAATTGGGGCTGCCGGTATTGCGGTTGACAAATTGCAACTGGTCGCCGATCTGCACTTCGCGCCCGCCGGGGTTGGCATCGTCATACACATACACCTGAAAGCGCGCGGCCTGGCGCTTGATGCGGCCTTGGGCATCCTTGAATTGCGAGACCGGTTGTTCGACCCCATTATTGACAACCGGATTGCCTTCAACATCGCAGGCAATCGGCAAGGAGCCCGCTGCTTCGGGCGCGATATAAAATTCGTTGGGGCTGTTGCCAACGCGGGCCAAACCGATGGCCGGATGGATTTTGTAAGTAGCTGCCATGTCGTGCCTCAATCAAAAAAGTTAAGTGAAACCGCATCAAGAATCAGCGCATCGGTAGCGGCGCTGCCGTCGGTGTTAAGCACCACCAGATTGACATGAAAATCAAGCGCGCCCTGTTCTGCCAGTGCTTTGACGGTGGCGGTGGCGTCCAGCCGGAAGTTGACCGGGGCCTTGTGGGCGCGCCCACGCAGGTCAAAGCGGGGCCGGGTCTCGGGCGGCACGTCGCAATGGCCGGGGCCACCGATGCAATTACCGGAAAACATGTGCAGCATGCCGACATAGTTGGGATTACCCTTGCCCTTGGTGCTGACGCTGGCGTCAGGCTGGTTCAGGAAGACGCGGATATGGTAGCCCACGCGGGCCGGGTATTGCACCTTGTGCAGGCGGATTTCTGCCCGCCTGTGGCTGTCGATCACGTCCGGGTGTACGTCGGTATTGCTCGACGTGAAGCGCGTAATGGCGGCGCTATTGTCGGTTGGGTACACCGTCGAGCCCTTGGCGTATTCATAGCCCAGTGTGGCGGTGTTATAGGTTTGCTGCACCGTCATGGGCCATGGCGGCAAGACCGAAGTCGGGTCGTCCGGGTTGACGCCGGGGTGCAAGCTTTGCCATTGCGCCCACAGACGGTCAACATTGGAATGGTGCGACCAGAAGATCGGATCGAATGCGGTGACCCCGGCATTGACCATATCGCCGGTGGCCACATTGTTGCGGCTGGCCGGCGCGTTGGGATCGTATACCGGGTTGATGCCGCCACTGAAATTGTGCATCAGGTTGTGCTGTTGTTCCAGCCCGCCAAAAAAGTGGTTGTCGCCGGGGCCGCTGCCAAACTGGAAAAAATTGTCCAGCTTCATGATGTTGTCCACATCGCCCTGGGTTGGGTATTCCTCGAAAATGATCTGGGAATTGCCGCCCGGCCAGCGTTGGCGGTGCCACAGCGGGTTGGTGGCCGCGAGCTGGTTCATGATCGCATCGGTGCTGGCGTTGTTGCTGTCGCTGCTGTCGTTGTTGTCGTTGCTATAGCTGATGCCTGCGCCCTGAAACAAACGGTTGCCGGAACAATACAGCTTGCCCTGGATGGCGCTCAGTTTGGCCAGATTGGCCGCGCTGACCAGGCCCGTGCTGCGCAGCTTGTCGATGGCATCGGCATCGACCCAGCAACAAAACGCATCCGGGATGATGCCGTTGTCAAGCGGGGTGTTGGTCGAGGCCATGTCCTCCAGCGATATTTTCACGTTGTCGCTGTCGGCGGCCCAGTCCCAGTACGGAATGGTCACGCCCGGATCGATATCCTGCAATTGCTTTTCAAAAAAGTACAGGTAGGCGCGGTGCCAGGTCAGGAATTCTTCCCACCCGTGCTGGCACGAAGTGGCGTGGATGCGTGCCCAATACGCAAAGCTGCGGTTATCCTGAAAATACGCATCCAGCGACATCATTTGCGCCACCGCGCCGCGATAGCGGGCCAGCTCTTGCGGCGTCAGGAACTTGATATTCTTGCGCTGCTTGAGCGAGCCTGCGTCGTCATGATAATCATTGCTCGAACCGTCGTAACCAGGGTGGTCGGCGTCGCCGTTGGCGCGCGCGGCACGCCTGCCATCGCCCGCCACCGGGACATCATCAGTGGCCGGGCAACCATCGTCGATCCATTGCGAAATAAAGGCAATATCGCCGCCAGAGACGACTTGGCCGCCCCATGGCAAACGAGGGAACTGGCTGCCATCAAACGGAAACTGCCCCTTCAAACCCTTGATCAAACCCGAGGCCGCACCCCGGCCCGGGCTGGCAGGTGCCGCGCCCGAGCCTGAGCCCACCGCAGCAGCCGACGATGCATTGGCATGGCAGCAGCTTTTAGTGGCAGTGGCGGCGGCAGCGGCCATCTTCGGGCAACCGCCCGCAGTCGGTGGGGCGCTGCCAGCGCTGCTGCTGCCGCCATAGCTGGAACCAGCACTGCCTTTGCCGACCGGGGCAATCATGCGGATGCCGTATAGCTCCAGCGTCAGCAGTTGCGCCAAAGGCAGGTTCCAGAAACGGTCGTAACCTTCATAAATTGCTTTTGAACCGATGCTGGCCGTTTCCAGTATTGATTTGACTTGTTCATAACGGGAAAGTCCGCTCCCGGGGTTGGTCGATGTGGCCATGTTCTTCCTTTTCGCTGTGCGTAAAATTAATGATGGCGGCGGGTGACGCCGGGCAGGGCGGCATAAATAGCGGTGAGACAAGGGTGACACGAAGGCATGGTGATTCCTTTGAAATCAGGGATTTCCAATATACGGGATATGGATAACAAAGAAAAATGGACACAGTAACATTGTTGTTAAATTGCCGAAATCGCTGTCTGGCGGGTATAACTTCTGAAAGTTACTTCAATTTAAGTCAAGTTTGTTGGCGGGCGGGATGGTATTGGGATGCGATCAGCGCTGCGGTGTTTGTTTCTGCGTGACGGGTGGCCATTGCTGGGCACTGTGAACCAGATTCATGCGGCTTCACCCGCAATGCGGCACAATAAGGCGGCGCGCTGCTTGGCCATATCTTCCTTGACAACGCTGTGATCAATCCATACGGCATCGGGCGCATCGGCTTCATTGATGGCTTGCTCTACCTGCTGCCGAAACCATTGATCATGCGCCATTGCCTCATGTGTGCGGCGCATGCGCTCTGACGCATCGGCGCGCGCATGCGCGGGATGTGAACTGGCGGGAAGGTATTGGGATGCGTCCACGGCAAATTGGACAATGCCCAATTTTTTGAGGTAAGCGACCAGTGTTTCAAATCGGGCAAAGTGCCGCATTGCCCCACGTTTGGCAGCCAGCGCACGCGCAATATTGCCCGACTCGATAAATACCCCCCAACCGCCGGATTGACCGATGATGCGAGCGCTTTGCACTTCGCCTGCTGCTGCCAGGTGAGTTAAGGTGGCGTGAGCGATGACTTCATGGTGGGTTGACATGCCAGGGCCTTTGTGATGGCGATGAATGGGGGTGATTTTACCAGTTAATAAAGAAATGGGAAATAATCTCCGCACAATTTCCCGCCAATGGGTGAATTTATTGGCGGTGAAACAAACTTGTGCATCAGTGGGTAAACTACGGGACAGCCACTTTTTAAGAGGCTCCTGTGGATACCCATGTTGTCCCCCTATGCGAGTATGCTAGTGGTGGATGTCCCATGTTTGACGTCTTGACGCTGCAATTGAGCTACTTCAACAGCGTGAAGATGAACGTAGCTAACATCTCAGGATGCTAAAATTGCGCATGTTCGCGTTCGATGTTCTGTTTAATTGTGTGACCACCTTGCGGTGTTACGACCACTATAATTACCCATTTTATTTAAGGAGTATTCCGTTGAAAAAATTACTGCTCTACGTTGCGAATCGGATTCAAGTTATTTTAATTTTGTATGTGCTGAGTATTTTGATCGCCGCATTTTTATTTGCAAGGTTTGAAAACAAAGAATATTTTGATGGCTTATGGTGGGCTTGCGTAACTTCGCTGACCATCGGCTATGGCGATCTGTCTCCGGCAACATTCGAAGGTCGGATTATGGCCATCCTTTTTGCGCATTTTTGGATCTTTTTCATCATCCCTATGATCGTCGGTAGTATCATCACTCAAATTTTGATCGATAAGAGTGCGTTTACACATGACGAACAAGAATGGCAAGAAAAAAGTTTGATCAAGATCGCCGACCAATTAGGTGTCACATTAGATCCACCGCCGCGTGACTACTAGGGGCTGTTAGCATTTAAGGGGGGCAAACTGGACACCCACTTGGGCAGCAACCAGCGAAGCTACGGGCCATCCACTTTTTAAATGGTTCCTGTGGATGTCCCATGCCGCTTGTAACGCAAGCAGCTTGCTGTGAAGCTGGCATTGATTGGGCCTCGCTTAATTTGTCACCCGTACCAGAACCAGAAACCTATGCCATGATGTTGGCTGGTTTGGGTTTTGTGGCACGTCGCAAGAAAGCCATGTTCCTGAAATAATAGTTCTGTTGAACAAACGCCACAAATCACGTTTTGCGCGGGTTCTCTACCCGTTGCGCTGCAAAATACGGCTATTTGCAGGCGCTTGTTCCATCGCCTGTTATACAATCTTTTGATTACCACCACTTGGCTAACTTTTTGGATGTGATTGATGAATCGTAAAATAATCGTTTTTCTGGCCCTGGCTTTAAGTGGCAACCTGGCGCGAGGTGCTGAAACCTCGTTCGATGGCATCAAGTGCGATAGTCAAATCGAATCCGCATTGATTGGCCGTTCCATGCAAAACGGAAAGGTGGCTGCCATTGAGAAAAAATACAAAGCCATCAATTTGAAGTTACTTTGGTCTGATGGAATGGAAGCCGACGGTGACCCCTGGACGCTCACTGCATGGATGATTTGCGGCAAGGCGTATCTGTCTTTAAACCGCAAAAACGTGGTGAAAGACGTTTTAATCTCACCGCAAAATTTACCCAATCATAAATTCACGATGGGTATGTGCAAGAGCCAAGGGAAAGCTATTCCAACCGCCATTTTGTTCGTGCCCGCAGAGGACAAGGACAGGCCAAAACAGTTTGACCGAATTTGGGCGGTTGACGATAGCAAGTTAAAATTCCGCGAAATCATCAGCAAGAACAGCCGTTGTGAAATGTCGCCATGAATGATTCAGCGCAACGGCGCGGGACAACGGCGCGGGTCAGCCATCATTCAGACGATGGCTGTCCCGCGTTACTGTGACGATTGGAATAAACTTTACCGAAAAGGGAAAACCTG
>CAMBDR010000332.1 GCA_945864765.1 Janthinobacterium lividum
CCGCCACGGTTAAGATAAAGAAAACAAAAATCTGGCCGGCCGCATCGCCCAAATAATGTGAGAAGGCGATGAAATTCATATTCACGGCCAACAACATCAATTCCACCGCCAGTAACAGCACGATGATATTTTTACGATTCAAAAAGATACCCACAATGGATATGGCAAATAAAATCGCGCCCAAAATCAGGTAATGGACTAATCCGACATCGGCTATCATTGCGTTTCTCCTGTCTTGACCGGGTTGGCTGCCGATGCAGCGGCAGTCGATACTGCGGCTGCGCCAGGCTCGACCGCGCGCTCGCTGTCGGCACGCATTTTTACCAAACGAATCCGATCTGCACGTTGTACTTTGACGGCTTTGGCCGGATCAAAATGCTTGGTGTCTTTACGGCGACGCAATGTTAAAGCCACAGCGGCAATAATGGCAACCAGCAAAATCACGGCAGCAATTTCAAAGGCATACACATATTCGGTAAAGATCAACTTACCCAATTCTTTGGTGCCACCAATATGGCCAACATTGCTTGGCGCATGGTGATCCGGCACCCAAAACCCACGCAGTAAGACTGCTGCCATTTCAAGCACGATGACCACGCCAATAATGGTCGCCATCGGGAAATAGCCCCAGAAGCCGGCCCGCAGTTTATCGAGGTGAATATCGAGCATCATCACCACAAACAGGAATAACACCATCACCGCGCCAACATAAACCAACACCAGCACGATGGCCAGGAATTCCGCTTTGAGCAACATCCAGATGCCGGAGGCCGAAAAGAAGGCCAGCACCAAAAACAGCACTGCATGCACCGGATTGCGTGCGGTAATGACGCGGGTCGCCGCCAGCACCAAAATCGCCCCGAATACGTAAAATAAAACCGTTGTAAAATCCATACTAGTCGTCCCCATTAACGATATTTGGCGTCTGCCGCACGGGCCGCCGCGATATCATTTTCATAGCGATCACCGACCGCCAACAACATCTCTTTGGTGAAATACAAGTCGCCGCGCTTTTCACCATGGTATTCCAGCACATGCGTTTCCACAATCGAATCGACCGGGCAAGATTCTTCGCAAAAGCCGCAGAAAATGCATTTGGTCAGGTCAATATCGTAGCGCGTGGTGCGGCGTGAGCCGTCGGCGCGTTGTTCCGATTCAATCGTAATGGCCATGGCCGGGCACACCGCTTCGCACAGTTTGCAGGCGATACAACGCTCTTCCCCATTCGGGTAACGGCGCAGGGCATGCAGACCACGAAACCGTGGCGACATCGGGGTTTTTTCTTCAGGGTACTGCACCGTGATCTTACGCTTGAACATATAGCGCCCGGTCAAGGACAAACCCTTAATCAATTCCAACAGCATCAAACTGCGGAAAAAATCAACAATTGCTTCCATTCGGTTTCGTCCTTTCTTACTTCCAGATATTCCAGGATGATTGCATCCAGGCAGCGACGATGACCAAATACACCAACGTCAGGGGAATGAACACTTTCCAGCCCAAGCGCATGATTTGATCATAGCGATAGCGTGGGAACGAAGCACGCACCCAGATAAACATCGACACCACCACAAACACTTTGATGCCTAACCAAATCCAGCCGGGGATAAAATCCAGGAAGGCCACGGGTGAAGCCCAGCCACCGAGGAACATTAAGGCGGCCATCAGTGAAATCAGGTACATATTGATGTATTCGGCCAGGTAGAACATGGCGAACGACATGCCGGAATATTCAACCATATGACCGGCCACGATCTCGGATTCACCTTCGACCACGTCAAACGGGTGGCGGTTGGTTTCGGCGATGCCGGAAATAACGTAGATCACAAACATCGGCAACAGCGGCAACCAATTCCAGGACAGGAAGTTGAGGCCGTGTTCCGCCATCTTGCCCACGCCTTGGCTGCGCACGATGTCGCTAATGTTCAGGCTGCCCGATACCATCAGCACGATGACCAGCACAAAGCCCATGGCGATTTCATACGACACCATTTGCGCGGCGGCGCGCATCGCACCCAGGAAGGAGTATTTGGAGTTGGAAGCCCAACCGGCGATGATGATGCCGTACACTTCCATTGAGGTAATGGCCATCACCAGCAGCAAACCGGCATTGACATCGGCCAGCACCACGTCGGGGCCAAACGGAATAACCGCCCACGCCGCCAAACTGGGCATGATGGTCATGACCGGGGCCAGCACAAACAAGGCTTTGTTGGCGCGGCCGGGCATGATGATTTCTTTCAGCAAAAGCTTGACGCCGTCGGCAATCGGTTGCAGCAAGCCAAAGGGGCCTACCCGGTTCGGGCCGATTCGCACTTGCATCCAGCCGATCATTTTACGTTCCCACAGGGTCAGATAAGCTACCAGCAGCATCAGGGGGGCCACCACCAGAACGATTTTGACCAATGTCCACAGCACCATCCACACCACCGGGCCAAGTAAGGCGCTGCCTTCGGCATTGAGTACGCGCAATAGCTCATTCATTATGCACCCTCCCCGGCTGTCGTTACCACTTTAGCCACTTCGATTGCGCCAAACATGGCACCGAGCGCCGCAGTCGATGGATGACCGGCAGCAACCCGTACCACGCCATCGGCCAAGCCCTTGTCGAGCGCGGCATCCAGCACTACGCTACCAGTCTGCGTCAGCTTGACTTTGGCACCTGCGGCCACACCGACCAAAGCCAGCGTCGCCGCGTTCATCCAGGCCCGGGGCGCGCGTGCGTCAGTGGTTTTTTGCAGCGATTCGGCACGGCGCACGATGGCGTCGGCGAAGTGGATGGGTACGTCAGTGAGCCGGGTGAAGCCACCACCAGGCTGTTTGACGAACGGCCCCTCGGCAATGACCAGGGTAACCCAATTCATCTTGCCACCAATTGCGCTATTGGGTGCTGCACCAGGTGCGGCACCAGCAGCCAGCGCTTCGGCCTTGACCGACTCGGAACTCTCGTATTCAAAACCATCCAGCCCCAGCAAATTACCCAGCACCCGCAACACTTTCCACGCCGGGCGGGTATCGCCCAATGGTTTGACGGTGCCATGAAAACTCTGTGCCCGTCCTTCGCAATTGACAAAGGTGCCTGCCGTTTCGGTAAACGGTGCAATTGGCAACAACACGTCGGCGTAGTCCATGCCATGCTTGAATGGCGACATCACGACCACCATTTCGGCCGCGTCGAGCGCGGCACGCGCCATGGCACCGTCATGGCTGTCGAGTTCCGGTTCGGCGTGCAAAACCACATAGGCTTTGGCCTGGTTGACAAATACCGGGACAGCCTTGCCAGCAGTTGGCATCGCCTTGGCGACATAAGCACCAACGCTGTTGGCCGCTTCGGTCAAGTAGCCCAGACTGGCACCGGTTTGTTCGGCAACCCATTGTGCCAGGCCGTGCAATTGCGCCGCTTTCGGATGTTGTAGCACCGCGTTGCCAAGCAGGATCGCCTTGTGTTCGCCGTTAGCCAGACTCTTGCCAATCGCCTCCGCTGCCGGATACGACGCCAAGCCACTGGCATCGATGCCATCGGGCAGGCTAATGCCTTTTTCTTGCGCTACCACGGCCGCAATGGTGCCCAGTGCATCGGCCCACTGTTCTGGCACCGTAATC
The DNA here is from genome assembly GCA_945864765.1 of Janthinobacterium lividum. Taxonomy (GTDB): domain Bacteria; phylum Pseudomonadota; class Gammaproteobacteria; order Burkholderiales; family Burkholderiaceae_D; genus CAMBDR01. Next base: position 3,604 of record CAMBDR010000332.1, read on the forward strand.
AGTTTATTTGTCACCCGCATCAATTGATCATCATCGGCGGCGTGCAGCACATGCAGCTTCGCCCCGGCCTTGACCGCAGCACGCAAGCGCGCAGCCAACAGTGGATGATCCTTGCGCAGGAATGAACCGACCACCAGTGCTTGCTTGAGCGTCGAGACGGCAGCAATAGGCATGCCGAGCGAGGGCGTGAACTTGCCATCGAGCGAAAAATCGGTTTGGCGCAGCCGGGTTTCGATATTGTCGGAGCCGATGCCGCGCACGGCTTTTTGCAGCAGATACAGTTCTTCGAGTGTCGCATGCGGGCTGGCGATGGCCGCAATCGCATCGGCACCATGTTCATGTTTGATATTTTTCAAACCATGCGCGATGTATTCCAGTGCCTGTTGCCATTCCACTTCGGCCCATTTACCACCTTGCTTCAACATCGGGCGGGTCAGGCGTTGCTCGCCATTCAAAGCTTCATACGAAAAACGGTCTTTATCCGAAATCCAGCATTCATTGATGCCGTCATTTTCCAACGGCAATACACGCATCACCTTGTTGTTTTTGACTTGCACGGTCAAATTGCTGCCCAGGCCGTCATGCGGGCTGACCGATTTGCGGCGCGACAATTCCCAAGTCCGTGCCGAATAACGGAACGGCTTGGAGGTGAGCGCACCAACCGGGCAAATGTCGATCATATTGCCGGACAATTCGGAATCGATACTCTTGCCAACAAATGAGGTAATTTCTGAATGCTCACCACGGCCAAGTTGGCCCAGTTCCATCACGCCGGCAATTTCTTGCCCAAAGCGCACGCAACGGGTGCAATGGATGCAGCGCGTCATTTCTTCCATCGAAATCAGCGGCCCGGCTTGCTTATGGACGACCACGCGTTTTTCTTCCTGATAGCGCGAGTGGCTTTTACCATAGCCCACCGCCAAATCCTGCAACTGGCATTCGCCACCCTGATCGCAGATAGGGCAATCGAGCGGGTGGTTAATCAGCAAAAATTCCATCACGCTTTTTTGCGCATGAACGGCTTTATCGCTTTGCGAACGCACAATCATGCCCGGCGACACCGGTGTGGCGCAGGCAGGTAAAGGTTTCGGTGCTTTTTCCACTTCGACCAAACACATGCGGCAGTTTGCCGCAATCGACAATTTCTTGTGATAGCAAAAATGCGGGATATAGGTACCGAGCTTGTTGGCAGCGTCCATCACCATACTGCCGGCCGGCACCTCAACCTTTTTACCGTCTATTTCGATTTCAACCATGGTATGACTTCGCCTTATACATAAGCCGGCACAAGGCAGTGCTTATGCTCAATGTGGTATTCAAATTCTGCACGGAAATTCTTGATCATCGCACGCACCGGCATGGCCGCCGCATCACCCAGGGCGCAAATGGTGCGGCCCTGAATATTGTCGCAAATGGTGTTCAACATATCCAGATCATCAGGCCTGCCTTGCCCGTGTTCGATGCGGTGAACCATGCGCCAGAGCCAGCCCGTGCCTTCACGGCAGGGGGTGCATTGACCGCAGGATTCTTCAAAATAAAAATACGACAGGCGCAGCAGCGACTTCACCATGCAACGGGTTTCATCCATGATGATGACCGCGCCCGAACCGAGCATCGAACCCGCTTTGGCGATGGAATCGTAATCCATATCGGTGGCCATCATCACTTCACCCGTCAACACGGGCATGGAAGAGCCGCCAGGAATAACCGCCTTGATTTTTTTACCGCCGCGCATGCCACCGGCCAATTCCAGCAGTTTGGCAAAGGGTGTACCCATCGGCACTTCATAGTTGCCGGGTTTTTCGATATCGCCCGACATCGAAAAAATCTTGGTGCCGCCATTATTCGGTTTGCCCAGCGCGGCGTATTTTTCGCCGCCCATGGCCAGCACAAACGGCACGGCCGCAAAGGTTTCGGTATTATTAATGGTGGTGGGTTTGCCGTACAAACCAAAGCTGGCCGGAAACGGCGGTTTGAAGCGCGGTTGGCCTTTTTTACCTTCGAGCGATTCCAGCAAGGCGGTTTCTTCGCCGCAGATATAGGCACCAAAACCATGGAATCCATGCAATTGGAAACAAAATTGACTGCCTTGAATATTATCACCCAAAAAGCCCGCAGCACGCGCTTCTTCCAGTGCTTCATCAAAGCGTTCGTATTCT
>CAMBDR010000333.1 GCA_945864765.1 Janthinobacterium lividum
GCGCCTTTACTGCCACCTCCGGCCCCGGTATTTCGCTGATGACCGAATTTATTGGCCTGGCCTATTTTGCCGAAATCCCCGCCACCATTGTCAATGTGCAGCGCGGCGGCCCGTCTACCGGCATGCCTACCCGCACCCAGCAGTCGGACATTATCTCTTGCGCCTGGGCGTCGCACGGCGATACGCGCCACGTGCTGTTGTTCCCGGAAGACCCGCACGAGTGCTTTGAACACGCGGCAACGGCGCTGGATTTGGCTGATCAATTGCAAACCCCGGTGTTTTTGATGACGGATTTGGACATTGGCATGAATCAGCGTCTATGCAAACCTTTCGTCTGGGACGATGCGCGCCAATACCAACGCGGCAAAGTCATGACGGCAGAAGAACTGGAAGCGGGCAAGGATTTTGGCCGCTATAAAGATGTTGATGGCGATGGCATCCCCTGGCGTACCCTGCCTGGCACCCATCCCACCAAGGGGGCGTTTTTCACCCGTGGCACCACGCGTGACCCGTATGCGCGCTACTCCGAGAAAGGGCCGGACTACATCTACAATATGGAGCGCCTGCTGCGCAAATTTAACAGCGCCGCCAGCATGGTGCCGCAGCCAGTGTTGCGCCCTGCGGCGCACCCCACCAAACTGGGCGTGATTTTCTTTGGCTCCACCAGCCCCGCCATGCATGAAGCGCTGGATGTGTTGACCGAAGATGGTGTCGATTTGGATGCGCTGCGCTTATGCGCCTACCCTTTCCCGGAATCGGTGCAGCAGTTTATCGCTGAGCACGACAAGGTATTTGTGGTCGAGCAAAACCGCGATGCGCAAATGCACACCTTGCTGGTGGAAGCGTTTGAAATCGACCCGGCGCGCCTGACCAAGGTATTGCACTACGACGGCACGCCCATTACCGCGCGCTTTATTGTGGCAGACATCAACAAGCACATCAATAAGCACATCAGCAAGCACACTCAGGAGGCCGTATGACTTATCTGGTCAAGCCCAAGCTACACCACCCTTCGCTCACCACCAACAAAGTCGGCTATACCCGGCGTGACTACGAAGGCCGTATCTCCACCCTGTGCGCCGGTTGCGGGCACGATTCCATCTCGGCTGCCATCATCCAGGCTTGTTGGGAAATGGATATTGAACCGCACCGCGTGGCCAAGCTCTCGGGCATTGGTTGCAGTTCCAAAACGCCGGATTATTTTCTCGGTGCCTCGCATGGTTTTAACACCGTCCACGGGCGCATGCCGTCGGTGTTGACCGGGGCCAATCTGGCCAATCGCGATTTGCTGTATCTGGGCGTGTCGGGTGATGGCGATTCCGCCTCGATTGGTCTCGGCCAGTTTGCCAACGCCATGCGGCGCGGGGTGCGTATGGCTTACATCGTCGAAAACAATGGCGTGTATGGCTTAACCAAGGGCCAGTTCTCGGCCACGGCGGATCGTGGTTCCAAGAGCAAAAAAGGCGTGATCAACAACGACAGCCCGATCGATCTGGTGGGGCTGGCCCTGCAACTGGGTGCCACCTTTGTGGCGCGCAGTTTTTCGGGCGACAAAGAACAATTGGTGCCCTTGATCAAAGGGGCAATTGGCCATGGTGGGGCGGCGTTTATCGATGTCATTAGCCCCTGCGTTACCTTTAACAACCATGGCGGCAGCACCAAGAGCTACGACTATGTGCGCCAACACAATGAAGCCGTGAGCCGCATTGATTTTATTGATCAACACAGTGAAATCACGGCGGAATACCCCCCCGGCTCCTTGATTGAAGTCGCGCAGCACGACGGATCATTACTGCGCATGCGCAAGCTGCATCCGGAATATGATCCAACCGACCGCTATGCGGCCTTGAGTTTCATGAACGAATATCAAAAACGGGGTGAAGTGGTGACGGGTTTGCTCTACCTCGACCCGCTCGCGACCGATTTGCATATGTCGCTCCATACCAGCGACAGTCCGCTCAATGCCATGGGCAAAGCCGAACTTTGCCCAGGAGCTGCGGCGCTGGCCAAACTCAATGCCTCCATGCGTTAGACCATTGATGTGATATCGAATGAAGGGATAAAATTATGACTGAACGTACTGTTTTTCAATCCATCACCCAGCGCCACCTGGTGAGCCTGCAACCGCACGCCAGCGTGTGGGAAGCGGCCTGTGTGATGACGCGTGCCAATTGCGGCAGCGTGCTGGTGATGGATACCGTGGGCACCTTGCTGGGGATTTTAACCGAGCGTGATTTAATGACCCGTGTGCTGGCCAAAGCAGTGGACCCCAAAACCACGCTGGTGTCGGACGTGATGACGCCTAACCCGCAATGCGTGGGGCCGGACATGAAAGTGGCCGAGGCGGTGGTGATCATGATCGAGCGTGGTTTCCGGCATTTGCCGATTGTGTCGCCGCAGAATAAAATCCTGGGCGTGTTTTCGGTGCGTGATGCGATGCCAAGGGAGATTGGTAATGCGGTGAGTATTGCTGAGTTTAATGATCAGGTGAATGATGCTTTGGGGTAGGAGTCGGTAAAAAGGGGTAAAAAGGGGCTTGCTGCTTTGATTGTCCTGTACAAATATTCATGGGTGGCAAGAACCTTTTTTATGGTGACAAAATGAGTGAAATTATTCAAACAAGTGATGACGATGACGATACGCCCGGTGAGTTTGATTTTACCAAGGCGGTGCGTGGTAAATTTTATCGGCCCAACATCGTGTTGAAACTACCTGTCGGCCCTGATCCTGCGAAAATGGCCGAGTTGATTGAGCTGGCAGAGAGTAAAAATGTCAAACTTTCCAGCTTGCTTGCAGAGTGGGCTGAACAAGCCAGCAAGGGAGCGGAAACCAGCGTTGCCTGATCCATGCAATCCGCTGTTGTTGTACAACTGAAGCGGATTGCAAACTTATTTGCTGGTGTCGGACGTTATAATCTTGGACGTGTTTTCGGTGCGCAAAAACGGGGTTCGTCCCCAATTAATTCTGTAAGAAATGCAATTTCATAATCGACATGAGGAAGGGAAGGAAAAATGATCAATAAAGCGAAATGGCTTTTTTGTGGCCTCTATATTTCCACAATGCCTGTTTACGCAATCACTGATTGCACACCACCAACATCAATTATCAATAAACATTACGATTCCGGACCCGCCAATGAGAGGAATAAATGTTTAAAAAAATCCATTAATAAGAAGCCAGATTATCAAATGCTAGTTTACTCATGGTCACCTGGGTTTTGTGATTCAATGCGAGGGCAAGATGGAAATATTCCTGAGAGATTAACATTTCAATGTGATTCAAATATTGGATTCAAATGGGTAGTACATGGGCTCTGGGGGCAACTCAACGAACCTGAAACCTGCAGTAATGGAAACAAACCAATACCACTACATCCTCGATATTGCAAAGGGGATTTACCAGCATTACCCGACAATTTAATTCTTAAATATATGTGCATTCAACCTGGCGAATCTCTCTTGCAAGGGGAGTGGGAAAAACATGGTGCCTGCTCTTTCGACACGGCAGAAGAATATTTCAATAAAATCAAATCCTTGCATCAAAGCCTGACGCTGCCAGAAGAAGGGCTTACACCTCCAACCATTTTTCAGTGGATGAAAGATCACAATCCCGCTTTAAAAAATCATAAATTGGGATTTGACAATAATACGCATGAGTTGCGCATTTGCTATTCAAACACTTGGGATGTTATTAACTGTCCGGATTGATTCTTGCCTTTTTAGAATAATTATACAAAAGATAATTGTGCCAATTGGGGACAGACCACGTTTTTTTACCCATAAATTCTGCTAACCTGGCCTTTCCTCTCACCCCAAGAGCCAATCATGCCCCGTCGCGCCCGCATCATTTTGCCAGATGTCCCAATCCCCATGATGGGATTAAGCATGCCGCTGCCAAGGCATGCAATTTTAATCAGCGCGGACTGGTCAATTCAGTATTTCTTGCAAGCTCGCTTGATTAAAGATACGCAGGCACCAGCGTTCACGTTCCACCTCGCTGCTATCGCGCAAGCGCATCAAGGCCCAATCGGGCAGTGTGCCAAAGCGTAATTCCAATTGCTTTTGCAAAAGCTTTGCTTGCCCTAATTGCACGCCCTCTTGCCGACCTTCTTGCCGACCTTCTTGCCGACCTTCTTGCAACCCCTCGGCCTTCCATTTCTGGGTCCATTCAATCACACTTTCAGCTAACATGGTAGTTGCCTCCAATAGAGTACCAAACTTTGGCAGCGTTACACCCGGCAAACGTCCGGGCAAGAGTACGCGCTTGATCCACACCGTAAACGCACGCCGCAAACGTCGTCGTTCCGGTGCCTTAAGCCATTCGACCAAAGCCGACATGGCCGTCAGCATCGCTTCCGGGTCGCGGCTTTTTTCCAAACGCATTAACGCGGCCACAAAATTCTTCAACGCAAACTGGGCGCTTTCATCGACTGCGCCAATTTCCAACAAGAAATAACGCATCTGCGGCGCATAGGCGATCAGCCCACCAGGAAATTGCTCAATGAGCTCGATGATATCCCGTTTCGCCCACCATTTTACGAGCCCATTATATAACACCATCGGAAACACGGGTGGCAAATTTCCACCCCCGGTCAATTTGCCACCATGGATCAAATCCTGATACAGCAGGGCCAAATAACCCATCATGCGCACCGCCATGAATTTATCCACGCTGGATTGAAATTCCAGCAAGATATACACATACACCAACTCCCCTTTGATATTGACGCGCCAAATAATGTCATCTTCCCGGTCGCGCAGATCGTCGGTGACGTAGCTGCCGGATACGCGTTCAAGCGTGGAAAAGTCGATATCTGCCACCCAAGGTTCATTGACAAAGCCAACGAACAGGTCGCGTATCATTTCGGCGTTGCCGAACATCATTTTGTAACTGGTGTCGTGTCGCATGGGTGGTGAATTGTAAAGTGGCGATAGTGGTGGTTGGGATTTCGCCGTGCTGACTGGCATTTTACTTTAATTTCTGCCATGCATTCGATGTTCATGCACTCCCGCCGTCGGCGCAGCCAGTTGTCGCGACCAACGTTATTTCTTATTCCCTCGAATTCAAGGGAATTAAAATTCGGATTGTGGATGCGCACCCAGCCGCCAAGAAAATAAATCGGCAAGCCCTGCGCTCGATATTTGTTACCATAACCCTTGCCTTTGAACAGCAAGCACCGCATCCAGGCGCAGCCGATTCACCTCGTCCCGCTCGTCATCATCTGTGTCATCCACCAACAAACTGGCATTCAAACTCTGTTCCACCTCTTGATTCGGGTAGCCCAAGGTATAGTTAACATTGCCCGACAGCGTTAAATTGCTTTTATGGATCGTCAAATAACCCGTCTGAAACAGCAGCGCCTCCGGCGTCATCCAATCCACATCCAACGCCGAAATTAATTCCACACCCGCGCGCATTTGCTTGAGCAGCGGCGTGAAAAAGCCCTGTTGCTGCATCATCTTGAACAAAAACGTCGGCGTTCCCGTGCTGCACCACCATGCATTGAACTTGCGCTCGGCAAACAGCAGCAGCAAGTCAAACGGGTTATACACTGCCGTCCCCGTCCAGTTATACCCGTTGTACCAACGCCTTATCTGCTCCCGATCCAGCCCCGCCAATTGATCGGCAAACACGCTATCGACATCGGCATCGGTATAACCACAAATGGCGGAAAACTGTTCGGACAGGGTGATATCGCGCAGATTATTAATGCCGGAAAACAAATTCACCTTGCTGAA
>CAMBDR010000334.1 GCA_945864765.1 Janthinobacterium lividum
CCATGGGTGAGCGCATTATTGCTACTATTATGTCTGTTGCTGGGCAATACGGGTTTGGGCGGGGTGTATGGGGCGCGTTGATCGAACCAGCCCCATTCAAGCCAAAATCGCGAATGCCCAAGTCAGCGTATTTATCAACTCAATTAAGAATGCAAGTACCATCCACAAAAGAGCAAAAATCCCGCTCCAGCCCGATTTTAAAACGACAAACCGGGGGGCGATTATGCTTACTTCATGCTACCAGCCAATGGTTCGAGCTTATTCTCTTTCAACCCTTCAGCCACCATGCGTGCCAGTTGGGTTGCGCCATAATCCTGAAAATGCACATCATCATTGCGTGCATACGGATAATTCGGGTAAGTTCCCGCAGCCAAAACCACAAACACATTGGCCGACGCGGCATAGCCAATTGAATTCAGGTAATTGACGCTTTTGCTGGCCAAATCAATTAACGGGGTATTTTTCTCCTGCGCCAATTCACGCATGGCCTGTGCATACGGTGCCAGACTGGGGTTGTAGATGAAGCTGCCGTTCTGAACGGTGCGAGTGTTCATTGGCGTCACCAATACCGGAATCGCCCCTTTGCTGCGTGCGCCATCGATAAACTGACGCAGGTATTGCTTGTATTCAGTCTGGGCCGCCGCTTTTACCGACGCGTCACCGGAACAACAGTCATTATGACCAAACTGAATCAGCAAATAATCCTTGGGTTTGATTTGCGCCAGAATCGGGTTGAAATGGCCGCCGTTAATAAAACTCTTGGAACTGATGCCACCAATGGCGCGATCATCGAAGCTGATATTGGGCTTGAAATAATTCACCATGCGGTCACCCCAACCGGTAATAGGGTTTTCTGCCGCACTGTATTTGGCGACTGTCGAATCACCTACAATGTACACCTTGGCACTGGCTGGGGTCGGGGTCGGCAGCGCCCCCGTCACACTCACCGTATGGTTCAGGTTGTGGTAACCGGTCGCGGCATCCCAAATACCGCCACCATTGGCCAGCCGAATCGAATAGTCCGGGCGCGCCGCCAAGGCCGGGGCTGCGTCGGGCAAATTCAACCACAAGGCATAGGACCCAGCGGGCACACCCGTGAGGCTCACGTTTTGACTCACCACGCTGGTGCTGCCCGGAGTCCAGCGTCGTGGGTCCACATTCAGGCTGAACGGGTAGCGCGAGCCGGTGCTGGTATTGCGTAAGATCAGCTCCACACGGCGTTGGTTATAGGGCGCGGCATAACCATCATTGCGGATCGAGAAATTGAGCGCCAGACTTCCCCCTGATGCAGCGCTGGTGGAATAACTACCTTGGGTTAGCGTCAGGCGGTAGCCCAAATTACGCTTGGCAAGGTCGATATTGCTGCCCCAACTGTTTAACACTAACGTGTTGTAATCCTTGTTCAGATAAGAGTAATGCAGGCTACGCATATCCTTCTCGGCATTGACCCAGCCGGACCAATTCGATACCGCGCAAGTTTCGCCACCCTGGGGCGTGAATAAGGCGTCTTTGCCCAGATAAGCCTTGTCTGCGCTGACATTGGTATAGGTGCCAAAATCATCGCTGCTGGCGAGAAAACAATCATTATGGTGACCAAGCCGCGCCTTAAACGTATTGGCGAAGGCTTCATTGGCGGCAAGTGGCGTGCTGCCATAAAGACGCTGCTTGATGGCCGGTGTGCGTACCTGCACCGTGCGCGAAGCGGGCAAGGCGTTCAATACCGCTTCCAGCACATCTTGCCGATCTTTCCATTGGGCTGCGCTGATCACGCCATTGTTACCAAAATAATCGGTGTAATACCACTCCCCCCAAATACCAATAAAACCCGCTTGCATGGTGCTGATGACATCGCCATTGCTTTGCAAGAAGGGTTTGAGTTGCGCGATGTGGGTCAACATCCAGGCTTTGCTGGTATCCTGCGGCCGCGCACCATCGCTCCAGGAATAGCCAAATCGCACGATGGCTTTCATTCCCGCCTGGCGCACCAAGCCCATGGCATTGTTAAAATTAGTGAGCGTGGCCGCGCTGATATTGGCATTGACAAAGGAAGCAAGATTGACTTCGCATAAAACCAGGCTGATGTTTTGGCTGCGGTAATTTTTTAAGCTGGCCAGATCAAAGGTGCATGATGTGCTGGTGGTATAAAAGCCGCGATCCGGGTTGGGGAAAATAGTCGTGCTGTCGGCAACATAGCTAACCGAAGTGGTGCCGGGGATGGGCGTGGGCGTTGGTGTAGGGATAGGCGTCGGCGTGGGTGTAGGCTTGGGTGTTGGTATAGGCGTGGGCGTGGGAGTTGGTGTAGGCTTGGGCGTAGGCGTGGGAGTTGGTGTAGGCTTGGGCGTAGGCGTAGGTGTGGGCGTGGGCGTCAGCGCAAGCTTGACAAACGCGGAAGAAGCCAGTGGCAACTGGCTATCCGATGCCCAGTTAGCAGTCAATAATTGAAAGCCAAGGCCAATACTGGGTACGCTGCCGGATTGGGCCGGATTCAAACCCAGCGCAGCCAGTGGAATTCTCACTTCCAACACATTGGCATTGGCCGCCACACTGACATTGGCCACCAAGGGTGCCGACCAATTCCAGCCAGAACCAGTGCGGGTGTTTTTGTAGAGCAAACCGCCCGAAAATAAATAATCTGCCCCACTCCCCTTGTAAGTATCCGCTTGATAGCCGGTGGCAACATTATTATCCGTATTCAAATACAAGCTATAGTTTGGCCCCAGGTTTTGCCCCTGGATCAAAATAAAGACATCACTGCCTTGTACGATGGCTTTTAATACGCTCACTTTTTGATTACCGGCACTGGCCAAGGCGTTGGTGCCGCTCCATTCGGTGGCAGAGCCATCAACCAGAACCGGCGGTGCAGCGAGCGCCATACCAGTGCCCAAGGCCAAAGCGCCTGCAATGGCCGCGTTCCGTAGCCTGACTGGCCATAGTGCGTTGTGTGGATTCATTTCCTTACTCCTCATTCCCGGATTGATTGCAATGACTGCCGATCCGGGTATTGTAGGATAGTTTGGATTAAGGGCTGACAATAATTTGTAAGCTCATGTTTCCACAGTCAACCGTTTTTCGATTGACTGTTTTTCCGCCGATGGGTTCGGCTCAAGCCTTGGGCGCGGCGGCCTTTTTGAAAGGGTTGCGCTCGGGCGCGTCGTCGTGTTCGATGCCAGTCAAGACGCGCTTCATCAGCTTGTTGAGTATCGGCTGCCGATGCCGCACCAGCACGCCGAAGGTTTCCGGCTTGGCCCCGAGGCTGGCCTTGGGTTCCAGCGCGGTGCGGCCAAATGAAATGCGTTTGCAGCCCAGCGAAATAGCGTCGGCAATGGTGGCATGCAGCAGGCGCAGGTAGAGCGGCAATTCATCCCTGGTGGCTGCTTCACGGTCAAAGCCGATGTGAAAGGCGATGGCGGTGTCGCCGTCAGCAACGGTAATCACAAAACCCAGCATTTGCCCCGCGCGGCGGATGCAACTACAGCGAAAATGCTGGCCCGCCACCGCCTGCAAGACGGCAAAATACTCGGGCACCAGCTCGAAGGGGCGGAAATCGGCATTCACTTGCACCATTTTGTAGAGCGCAAAGATGCGTTCCTGCTCAGCCGCAAAATCGGTCAAGCTCTCGACCGTACAACCGGCGTCATCCAAGGGCTTGAAGACGGCGTTGCGGATGCTACTGCGGTATTTGGAAGCCAGACTGGCCAGATAATCGTCATACGACTTCCATTTTGTATCCAGCGTCAAGACCATATTCGGTTCGGTCTCAACATAGCGGTAACTCAGGTTTTCGAGTTGCTTGGCTGGCTCGATATAGGGCGCGTGCAAATCCTTGATCATCACAAAATGGGTTTTACCAGCCAGCTTTTCGGCCTGGCGTATCCGGTACAACACTTCAGCCACGCCATGCCAGGCCAGCGCCAGATCGGCATCCTTGGCAAAGGCGATGCCGTGCTGGCCAAAGGTGAGTAAATTGCCGCACACCAGCACGCGCTGGCGCGCGTTTTGCGCCAACTGGTCGAGCGGATTGCTCCAGCCAGGGCCTTCGTCCACGGCTTTTTCCGGGCGCGCCTGGGCCAGGCTGATGTCGGCCAATTGCATATACATGGCCGCCACAGGTTGGGCATCGGCCCCTTCGCCCTGGAAGATGAGCGCATAGCGCGCCGACAGATTCAGTGGCAAGACCTGTTCCAGCGCCTCAAAATAGGCATACGACATAAAAAAGCCCGAATCGGCCGTCAATTGCTGCCACGCTTTGGGGGAGAGCATGCTGATCGAATCGGCAATCGCATACTGCAAATCTGCCGGGCCACGCAAACGCTTGCGTTCGCGATTGCGGTGCGCCAAAGCGGAGGTGAAGGAGCGCAGGGTGTCCTGAATATTCATGATTCGTCATCCCTATGGGGTTATATGGGGTTAATTTAACTGCGCAAACGCACGCACCGGGAACGTGCCAAAACCTTTGATTTTGACCGGCACAGCGTAAAATTTGAAGCCACTGGCAGGCACCACCGCCAAATTGCACATATGTTCGACGATTAAAATCTCCGCCCCCAGCAAGGTGGTATGCACGGGCCGATCTTTGCCTTTGATGTCGTCAATATTGTAGGTATCGATGCCGACCAGGCGCACACCTTGATCGCGCAGATAGCGCGCCGCGCCTTCGGTCAAATGCGGGTGGCCTTCGTAATAGGCTTCGGTATTCCAGTGGCGCGACCAGTTGGTTTGCACCAGCAAGGCCTTGCCGCGCACTTCCAGACCGGCAAAAAAACTTTCATCAATTGCCGTGACCGATTCCGGCACCACCAGCTTCACGCCCTCCAGACTGGCGCAGGCATCCAGATCAATTTGCGACAGATCCTTGCCCTCTTCATAGCGGTGGAACGGGGTATCGAGATAGGTGCCGGTATTGGAACACATCTCAATCTTGCCGATTTGAAAGGTGGTGCCCTCGCCATACACTTTTTTGGAGGCTTCACGGCTTAAAAAGTCGCAAATAATGGGCGCGGGTAGGCCTTTGTAGGTGACCAGACCATGTTCGATGGTGTGGCTCAGGTCGATCAGTTTTTGCGGTTCCATCTATACTCCGTAATGTTAATTTAACTCAATAATCGGCCTTATTTGAACTGATCAAACACGCCCCTTGCCTGGGCAAGGCACAGCGGCGGTTCGTAAGTACCATGATAATTCGCATAATAGGTTGCGCGCCGCACGGATCGAATCGATCACCGAACTGGCCTCGGAATCCGCATGCAGGTAGGGGTGGTAAGTATAGGCTGATTTGGCAAAGCCCAGGTAGTCGGTAGCCACTACCGCATAACCCTGGGCGGCAAACATGGCAGCCAAAAGAATGGTTTGGCTATCGGTCGGATCGGCCAAAGTATGCGGCTTTTGCACGTCGGTGCCCTTGGCATAGGCCACCAGGGAAGCGGGGGCGAAGTGAATAACTTTCATTGTGGCACTCCCTCAATGGCATAGTGAACTTGAGTTATATTCTGACCAAGTATCATATGCCAATTATGCAAGCGATTCGAAAAAATTTCGCTTTCAGGCACAATTTCGGCAACGAACAACAACGGCAAGAATCGGGCCTTACCAACAGCGTGGCAGCGCCCAAGTCCGCAAACACACCGCGTTTCAACCACATTTTAACGCCAGTCGTTCTTGCACATGTGCTAAACTTAAGCGAATGAATCCAGCTTGTACGAGGTGCGTCATGCAAACAGAACAATACGAAGGCGA
>CAMBDR010000335.1 GCA_945864765.1 Janthinobacterium lividum
AAAGCTGAGCCGCTGTTCCTGCGGGAAATTTCCGCCAATCGCACCCAGCAATACCACCGTATCCAAATATACATGCGGGTTGAGCAGCGACAGCGCCAATACCGTCAGCACAGCATGGCGCACACTCACGCTTTGCTGCATTGCGGCCACCGCCAAACTGCCGCTGGCAAACACCGCACGCCAACTGCGCACCCCATACCACAACAAAAATGCCGTGCCACCCCATTTGGCCAAACCCAACAGCAGTGGCGAGGCTTGCACCAGCGCGCCCATACCTGCGACCCCGGCACAAATCAGGCTGGCATCAATCAAGATGCACAGCAAAATTGTGATGCCAACATGTTGGCGCTTAAGCCCGATACGGATCACATACGCATTTTGCGCACCAATGGCCATAATCAAACCAAAACCCAGCCCCAAGCCAGAAAAATAAGTTGATGGAAAAAACATAAACACCTCCACAAGAGCAGACCAAATCAGCCACCAAGCAGCCACTAAGCAGCCACTAAGCAGCCACTAACAACGCTGCCAACGCTGGCAGAACCCAAATTATCAATGAATTGACGCCACAAATAAAGTAAAATTAAATACTTTCAGCTTCATTAAAAATTTCTAATCTTGAGGGCATGATGTTTGACGCGCGCAAAGCGGAAGCTTTATTGGCAGTGATCCATACCGGTTCGTTTGAGCAAGCGGCGCTCAGCCTGCATTTAACGCCATCGGCCATATCGCAACGGGTGAGCGCACTGGAGGCGGAATTGGGTACGCCGCTCCTGATTCGTAGCAAACCCTGTCGCCCCACTGTCATGGGTCAGCAAGTGGCGCGCTTTTTACACCGCAGTCGTTTGCTGGAAGCCGAACTCATGGCCGAACTGCAGCCGCAAGAAAACCAGTTTATTAGCGTGGGCCTCGCAGTCAATAACGACACGCTGGCCACTTGGCTATTGCCCGCCTTGGCGGACTTTTTGATTGAAGAACAAATTTTGCTGGATGTGATGCTGGACGATCAAAATCACACCTTCAAATTATTAACCCAGGGTTTGGCGCTGGCAGGTATTTCCACCGTGGCCGAACCGATGCGCTCCTGCCAAGTCATGCCGCTGGGGCGGATGCGCTACCGCATGCTGGCAACACCGGCGTTTGTGCAGCGTTGGTTCCCTGACGGTTTACAGCGCGAAGCGGCACGGCGTGCGCCTTTGCTGGTGTTTGATCGCAAAGATAGTTTGCAGGCCGATTTTTTGGCACAGCATTTGGGTCTGCCGCCGGATGGCTACCCAATGCATTATTTGCCCGCTGCCGATGCTTTCTTCAAAGCACTCTGCCTGGGGCTGGGCTATGGCTTGATCCCGGAACAGCAATATGGCAGCAAAATTGAAAGCGGTGAGTTGATTGATTTGGCACCGCAACAGCCCAGCGATGTGGCCTTGTATTGGCATACCTGGAAAGTACAATCGCCCAAACTGGAGCGCCTGAGCGCGCGTTTGCTGGCGGCGGCGCGCGAGATGCTGATTCAATAACTTCACTCAGAATCAGTCTGATTTGCGAAAAAAGGAAAGCGCTGATTGGGTCACAAAAAGCGCTTGGTTCTACCTTAATTCGCAAGCCTTGATTCGCCAGGTGCGTCATTCCACAACCGTGCTTCGGTTTTTTTGGCTTTGTTACGCCGAACCAAGGCCAATAGCCCGACACCGAGCAACATCATGGCATAGGTTTCTGGTTCTGGTACAGCAGGGGCAAAGCCGGGTGCATTGGCGGTAAACCCGTCAATCACGCCGAACGCGCCGAGCTTATAGTGGGTGGCGTCGGTGCGTAAAATGCTGGTATAACTGCTGGTGCCGGGCAGGATTTTGCCGCCAGTGGCAGGCGAGAAATTAAGGCCGATCACCCCTGACGAGTCGCGATCAACGGTATCGACATCATTGGTGCCCGCCTGGAAAATGCCAAAAGCGGCACTGGTTTGAAAGGCGTCCACGTTAAAACCCGTATAGTCGAATCCGGTCAGGCGATCAATCCCGTTTGTTGAGCCTGCGTCATTCGAAAATTGGTAATAAAAATCATAAAAGCCGGAGGAATTTTCATACACGGCAGTACTTGCCCAACCCGAAAAGGTTGGCGTAAAAACGTGGGTGGTAGCCTGATTGATCAAGGTGCCACCAAAAAAGCCCGGAACAGTGGCTGGCACCTGAGATGTGCTGGGCGGCAAATTGGTAGCCCAGGCACTGGAAACGGAAGCAGCGATGAGTAAAGAAGCGAAAATAGGGGTATAGAGTTTCATGGCATTTCCTTTGTGTAATTGAGAAAGAATAGTTCACAAACAATCATAATATCCAGCGTTCAATTATGAAATTAAATTCCAAAATTTGTAACGCTGATGTATATTAATTTAATATTTATGCAATCTATGTGCGCAAGCGCACATAGGAAATCTTTTTTTGTATACCATGGCGCTTGATATCCTGCATGGGGGATGGTGAAGTGGTCGGAAAATGAGGGGGCGCAAAGTGAGCCGCAAAGCGAGCAAACGTGCCATGGGTGAATGATGTATTGAAACTATATCTGTTTGTATCATCCTGGCCTTGTCCTTGGCTACGTCGCCGTTTGCTTTGGCGCAAGAGCGTGGCAGGATGTTGATGCAATAACGGCAGCCCGGTTGGATGAAACCGGGAGAGTGGCTTAATCCAACCGGGGCAGGCTTACCAGCGCAATTACGTTTCCGATTTATCATTCCACAGGCGGGCTTCTGCCTGCCTGGTTTTGTTACGCCGAAACCAGGCCAAGACCCCGACACCGAGCAACATCATGCCATAGGTTTCTGGTTCCGGTACAGCAGGGGCGAAGCCGACGGCATTGCCAGCAAAACCGTTAATGACGCCGAACGATCCGACCGTATAGTGGGTGGCGTTGGTGCGGAAAATGCCGGTATAACTGGTGGTGCCAGGCAGGATTTTGCCGCCAGTGGCAGGCGAGAAATTAAGGCCGACCACCCCCGACGAGTCGCGATCAGCGGTATCGATATCATTGGTGCCCGCCTGGAAAATGCCAAAAGCGGCATCGGTTTGAAAGACGTCCACGTTCCAACCCGAATAGTCGTATCCGGTCAGGCGCTTAATCCCGTTGCGCGAGCTTGCATCATTTGAGAATTGGTAATAAAAGTCATATCCGCTGCCAGAATCATACACGGCGGCACGAGCCCAGCCCGAATAACTTGGGGTAAAAACGTGGGTGGTAGCCTGATCGACCAAGGTACCACCAAAAAAGCCAGGAACCGTGGCAGGCACCTGCGATGTGTTTGGCGGCAAATTGGTAGCCCAGGCACTGGAAACTGAAGCGGTGAAGAGCAAAGATGTGAGAATGGTGGTATGGAGTTTCATGGCAGTTCCTTTGCGTAAATAAGACGGAGTGTTGTAAAAATACCACAATAAATGGCGGCAAATCGTAAAGCAAAATTTCAAGAATGGTAACGCCGATTAATATTAATTTATTTAATTACTAATCTCTGTACGCAAACGCACATAAGAAATCTTTTTTTTGGCCTACCATGGCGCTTGATATCCTGCTCAACCAATAGCTGACCGCTTGCGCGCTTGCGCCGATGCCTTATTGAAGATGAAAGAACCTCGTGATGAGCACAGTCAAGCCTGCCGCACCCGCACCCGCACCCGCACCCGCATCCGCACCCACGCCGCATGTCGTACCCAAGCCGGGTTCGCACAAAATCCGGCGCACGCTGCTGTGGCTGGCAGTGCTGCTGCTGTTGGCGGGTGCCGTCTATGGCGGCTGGCGGCTCTGGTTTGCCAACGATGATGGCGATAAAAAGTTGCTGACAGCCACGGTGACCAAAGGCGACCTGGAAGATACCGTCACCGCCACCGGCACGCTGCAACCCAAGCAATTTGTGGATGTGGGCACCCAGGTTTCGGGCCAGCTCAAGCGCTTGCTGGTCGAGGTTGGTTCGGTTGTGAAGGCTAAAGATTTGCTGGCCGAAATCGATCAATCGGTATATTTGTCCAAAGCCGACGCAGACCGCGCGCAACTACGCAACCAGCGCGCCCAACTGCTGGATAAACAGGCGCAGTTAATGCTGGCGCAGTTGCAGTTTGCACGGCAAAAAACCATGGCAAAAGAAGAGGCTACCACGCCAGCGCTGCTGCAAGCGGCCGAGGCGGCGCTACTGTCGGCCCAGGCTCAGGTGGATGGCGTGAAGGCGCAAATTGACCAAACCGCTTCCATCTTGCGCGGGGATGATGCCAATTTAAGCTATACCAAAATCTATGCGCCCATGGCGGGTACGGTGGTGTCGCAACTGGTGAAAGAAGGGCAAACTTTGAATGCCAATCAGCAAGCGCCTGTGGTGCTGCGCATTGCTGACCTTTCCGTGATGACGGTGGCAGCCCAGGTTTCCGAAGCCGATGTGCCCAAGCTGCGTTTGGGTATGGACGTGTATTTCACCACCTTGGGCGGCGGCAATCGGCGCTACTACAGCCGGTTGCGCCAAATTTTGCCCACGCCCAGTGTGCTCAATAATGTGGTGTTGTACGACGCCTTGTTTGATGTGCCTAACCCCAAACAAAGCTTGCTGACCCAGATGACGGCGCAAGTATTTTTTGTGCTGGCCAGTGCCAAAGATGTGTTGCAAGTGCCACTTACGGCGCTACGTCCACCGGGCGCGGCAAAAGCGGGTGCCAGCGCGCGGGGCAGGGGCGGGCGCACGCATCAGGCAATGCAAGGGGCAGACCCGCGCAGCCTGTACCGCGCCGGACGTGCGCTGGTGAGTGTGCAGGCGAAAGATGGCACGGTGAGCGAGCGGGAAGTGCAAGTTGGGGTGATGACACGCGTTGCGGCGGAAATTACCAAGGGCTTAGAGTTGGGCGAAATGGTGGTCATTGGCACCAGAGCCGCACCCAAGGCGGATACGCCCAAAGCGGGCGCGGCCATGACGGCGGGGCAAGATCAACGGGGCGGGCGATGAGTGCGCTCGCAAGCGCCGACTTGCCCCTGATTGAGTTGTGCGACATCAAAAAAACCTACCAGAGCGGCGACCTGGATGTCGAAGTATTGCATGGCATCAGCCTGAAGATTTATGCGGGTCAATTTATTGCCATCATGGGCGCTTCCGGCTCCGGCAAAACCACGCTGATGAATATTCTGGGCTGCCTGGATCGGCCCACCCAGGGCAGCTATCGTTTTATGGGCAACGATGTATCCGGCTTTGGGCGTGATGAGTTGGCGCGGCTGCGGCGCGAGGCGTTTGGTTTTGTGTTTCAAAGCTATAACCTGATCGGCACCGCCACCGCCGTAGAAAATGTCGAAGTGCCGGCGATTTATTCCGGCATGCCGCCCACGCAGCGCAGCAGCCGCGCGCGCCAACTGTTGGGCACGCTTGGGCTGGCCGAGCGCCTCGGGCACCGCCCCAGCCAGCTCTCGGGCGGCCAACAGCAACGGGTATCGATTGCGCGCGCGCTGATGAATGGCGGGCGCATCGTGCTGGCGGATGAACCAACGGGCGCACTGGATACCCAAAGCGGGCAGGAAGTGATGGCGCTGATGAAAGATTTATCGCGGCGCGGCCACACCATTATTGTGATCACCCATGCGCTCGAAGTGGCGCAGCGGGCCGAGCGCATCATCACCATCAAAGACGGCTTGATTGTGGCCGATGTCAGCAACCAGCCTGCGCCGGACGCTGCGTTAGTCACA
>CAMBDR010000336.1 GCA_945864765.1 Janthinobacterium lividum
GCGGCGTGAATCGACAATAATCTCCAAACCCTCATTGCCCAGTTTGGCAATTTCAAACACGCGTTGGATTTGATCGAGCAAGACTTCATTATCATGATTATTTTTGACCAGATCGGTCAGTAACTGGATCGGCGCTTCCTTGGCACCCACGGCAAATAATAAACTGGCCATGTCCAGACAAACATTGGGCGGTGGCAGGCCGGGATTATGGGATAACAACATGCCAATTTCAGTGCCCGACTTGCGCGCGCGCGTGAGGTCGCCCATTTCATGGTGCAGCATGCCTTCGGTGATTTTTGAACGTAGCTTCACTTGGTCAGAGTTGAAATCTTTTTGTACCTGGGCCAACAACTGTAGCGCTTCTTCCGGCTCTTTTTTCAGGCTGCATACCCGCGCCAAGCCCAAATAGGGGTCGGGCGACTTTAAAATCGAATGCTCACCAATCGACAGGCACTTGCGAAATGCTTTTTCCGCTTGCTCGGTCTTACCCAGTTTTAAGGCGACCTCGCCCAGGTTTTTTTGTCTTTGCACCGAGTTGGGCGAGAGCCGGGCGGCGCGCTGCAAAATCTGTTCGGCTTCTTCAAATTGGCCCAGTTGCTGGTGCGCTTGCGCCAGTTCATCGTAGGCGTCAAGGTAATAGCGATTTTCGGCAATGATATCGATCAGTAATTTCTTGGCTACTTCCGGTTCGCCATTGCGGTTGCGAATTTTGGCAATGCCAGCGCTGGCCCAGTTGATACTGCGGGTGGCCAATACCCGTTGATAGACTTCACGCGCCTGATCAGATTGGCCGCATTTGAGTAGCATTGTGGCTTTCATGCGCAACAGATGCAGCGCATGTTGCTTGTTTTCCAGAATTTGTTGGTCGCACAATTGGGCGGCGCGCATAAAGTCTTTTTCTTGCCAGGCAGCTTCCAGCGGGCGGAAGATTTGCTTGCGCTTCCAGGCGCGGTTCAGGCGCGTGAGCAAGACTTCTTCAGTGATGGGTTTGAGTAGGTAGGCATCGGGCCGATATTCGGCCACTGACATCACCGATTCAACATTTTTTTCAGCCGACACCATAAACCAAACCGTGGTGGGTAACAGTAAATCGCGTAACTGCGCTTCTTCCAGCACTTGCTGGCCGTTTTTGCCATGGCCCAGATCAATATCGCATAACACCACATTGTAACGAGTTTGCTGAAGCATGGAAACGGCTTCGCCACCACTGGCGGCTTGATCAACATGGCGCGCGCCCAAGCTGCGCAAGCTTTCGCGCAGCAATTGGCGCATCGCCAGTGCGCTGTCTATCAGCAAATAATGTTGATCTTTCCACGACGCTTCAAGTGGTATATTCATTGACTTCCCCTGCATGCTGTATCGCCCGGTATTGATTTACAGCGCGTTCAGCTATGTCGGACACAATTATGCCTTTCTTTAATAAGTTTGTCTGCTTCTCTTGTCGTACAATGCAGAACGGACGAATCAAGGCAAACCAAGCCGCACTATATTACTCTTTTTGAAACTATCATGAATACAAAGCCACACTACGGATTTACCACCACAATTTTACACAGTGATCGACAAAAAGTAATTGAACACGGCTCCTTGCACAAGCCCATTCATACCTCGGTCAGCTTTGGTTATGCCGATGCGCGCGATTTGGCGGTGACTTTTCAGGGCAAGCAACCGGGTTTTCGCTACGGCCGCCAAGGTAACCCGACGGTGAGCGCACTGGAAGAAAAAATCACCAAAATGGAAGATGGCTTGGGTACGTTGTGTTTTGCCACGGGTATGGCGGCCATTGGCGTGATTTTTCAGGCATTGTTGCGCGCTGGTGATCATATCGTGTCATCGAGTTTTCTGTTTGGTAACACCAATAGCTTGTGGCAAACGGTGAACGGGCAGGGCGTGGCCGTCAGTTTTGTTGATGCCACCGATGTTGCCAATGTGGAAGCGGCCTTGCGCCCGGAAACCAAAGTGGTGTTTGTGGAAACCATTGCCAATCCGCGCACTCAAGTGGCGGATTTGAAACGAATCGGTGAATTGTGCAAAGCTCACGGCATTTTGTATGTGGTGGACAACACCATGACTTCGCCCTACCTGTTTCGGCCAAAATCAGTGGGCGCATCGTTGGTGGTGAATGCGCTCACCAAATCGATTAGCGGACATGGCCATGCTTTGGGCGGAGCCTTGACCGATACCGGTTTATTTGACTGGGCGAATTTTTCGAATATTTTTGATGCATATCGCAAAAATCCGGTGCCGCAATGGGGCTTGGCGCAACTGCGTGCCAAAGGCTTGCGTGATTTTGGTGCCTCGCTCGGGCCAGAAGCGGCGCATCACATTGCCATTGGGGCAGAAACCCTGGCTTTGCGCAGCGAGCGTACTTGCAGCAATGCGTTTGCCCTGGCCAAAATGCTGGCTGCCGACCCACGCGTGGCCGCCGTTTATTATCCGGGCTTGGCTGAGCATCCACAGCATGCGCTGTGCAGCGAATTGTTTTCGGCCTATGGTTCGCTGTTCAGTTTTGAACTGAAACCGGAGATTGATTGCTTCGACTATTTAAATCGACTGCGTTTGGCGATACCGGCCAGTAATCTGGGTGACAATCGTACTCTGGTGATCCCCGTGGCGCACACCATTTTTTATGAAATGGGGCCGGAACGGCGCGCTAGCATGGGCATCGCCGAGTCATTAATCCGCGTCGCCGTCGGCATCGAAGACGAAGCGGATTTATTGCACGATTTTGCCCAAGCTCTGGATGCGGCCTAAGTTAGACCCCAGCCCGCAGACCGCAGCTCACAGCCCAAGCCAATCGCTAGCCCAAGCCAATCGCTAGCCCCAGGCCCTGAGCAAACCGACGGCCAAACCTTCCAGCGCAAAATCCTCGCGCCCGGCTTCCACCCGGATTGGTTTAAAGTCGGGGTTTTCGGGTAAGAGTTCGATCACCGAGCCGGACTTTTTATAGCGTTTGACGGTGACATCATCGCCCAGGCGGGCCACCACGATTTGACCGTTTTTCGCCGTCTCAGCTTTCTTGACGGCCAGTAAATCGCCATCCATAATGCCGATATCGCGCATCGACAAGCCGCGCACTTTGAGTAAATAGTCAGGCCGCGCCTTAAACATCGAAGGGTCAACCGAGTAGTGCGATTCGATATGTTCGGTGGCTAAAATGGGGGAGCCCGCCGCCACCCGCCCTACCAGGGGAAGAGATAGTTGCAACAGGGAAGGGTGGGGCAGAGCAAGTTGCGCGCTGGTACGCTGGCTTTGGCCCATGCCCATGGGCAACAGGCGGATGCCGCGCGAGGTGCCAGGGCTGATAACGATGGCACCTTTGCGGGCCAAAGCTTGTAAATGTTCTTCAGCCGCATTGGCTGAGCGAAAACCAAGTTCGGCTGCAATTTCGGCACGGGTCGGAGGGAAACCCGTGTTTTCTATGGCAGAGCGGATAAGCTGTAAAATTTCTTCCTGGCGTGCGGTAAGTTTTAGCATGATTTTTTGCCTGTCAAAGTAATCAGTCTGTAGTTTTGTACAGTTTGCGAAATTTGGCAAGTGTTTTTTTGCATTTTTTTTGATTTTTTTTGATATTTTGGCTTTTTTACGACGCGATTGCGCAATGCGTGTTGTACTTTTGCTCAAGTCAGGCTTTTGTGGTGCTTATGTGAGGATTTAGGCTTGCGCATTTTGAAAATTCACGCTATAGTCTTGCGTTTTCCTCTTCCCACACTCGTCTTGACGCCGAGGTGGGCGTTTGTTTTATATCAGTCCATAAAGGAGTAGGTATGCGTCATTATGAAATTACGTTTATCGTTCACCCCGATCAAAGCGAGCAAGTGCCCGCCATGATCGAGCGTTACAAAGGCAGTGTCACCGCACGTGGTGGCGTGATTCATCGGGTCGAAGATTGGGGCCGCCGTCAAATGGCTTACTCGATCCAAAAGCTGGCCAAAGCCCATTATATTTGCATGAATATCGAATGCGATGGCGATACGTTGGCCGAGCTGGAAACCGCATTCAAATTCAATGATGCCGTGTTGCGTCATCTGACGGTTCGCTTGAAAAAAGCTGAAACTGCACCGTCCGCGATTATGAAATCGGTACAACGCGACGACGCAGCAAAAAGCCACCGCGCTGAAGCTTCGGCCGCTTAATCGTCACAGAGGCGGTGAGCATAGTTGCAGTGAATCAGTTACAAATCGATGCCAGCGTTTATGAGCGCGATGCATTACGTTTTACCCCGGCAGGTATTCCCATTGTTAATGTGCGATTATTACATCAATCTGAACAATGCGAAGCGGGTGTGAAGCGACAAGTGGAATGTGATATGGCCGCCCTCGGGGCTGGCGAGATGGCAAACCGCTTGCAAGATTTGGAATTGGGACTGCCGCAACGCTTCACCGGATTTCTGGCACGTAAAAGTCGTCAAAGCAAGAGTTTGGTATTTCACATCATTGATTTTTCATCGCTTTCTGGCTAATGCCTGTGAAAGCGAATTTTTAGATACAGGAGCCTGACATGGCATTCGGTAAAAAATTTGACAAGAACAAGTTGAAATTGAAAGAAAAGCGTAAACAACAAAATCCTTTGTTCAAACGCAAAAAATTCTGCCGCTTCACCGCAGCAAATGTTGAGCAAGTCGATTATAAAGATGTCGATACACTCAAGGATTTCATCCAGGAAAATGGCAAGATCATGCCTGCCCGTTTAACCGGCACCAAGGCACATTATCAACGTCAAGTCGATACCGCGATCAAGCGCGCGCGTTATCTGGCTCTGTTGCCTTACACCGATCTGCATTCGGCTTAAAGCATACTTAAGATCCTGGAGAAAACCTATGCAAATTATTCTGTTAGAAAAAGTCGTTAATCTCGGCAACTTGGGTGAAGTCGTGCGTGTTAAAGATGGTTATGCGCGTAACTTTTTGATTCCACAAAAAATGGCACGTCGTGCTACCACTTCGGCCGTGGCTGAATTTGAAGCCAAGCGCGTTGAGTTGGAAAAAGCTGCTGCTGCCAAATTGGCTGCGGCACAAGGCCAGGGCGAAAAATTGGGTGGCATGACGATCCAAATCGCACAAAAAGCCGGTGTGGATGGTCGTTTGTTTGGTTCGGTCACCAATTTTGACATCGCTGAAGCCCTGAGCAAACAAGGTTTCTCGGTAGAAAAAGCACAAATCCGTATGCCTTCCGGCCCTTTGAAGATCGTTGGTGATCATTCAGTTGCGGTTGCTTTGCATACCGATGTGGTAGTTGCGGTGTTGGGCGAGCACGCCTAAGCGCAAATTTTTTGCTAACTTTATACAATTGTATTTAAGAACGCACTGTTTAAAAGCCGGGCTACCCCGGCTTTTTTATCGTCTGTCTTTCCAACCCGGGGCTGATGATGGCTAAACGCGAATATACAAAAAAAGAATTTGGTAAATCCAATGCACCCAGATCGGACGATGCGCCGCTCGACCCGCAAATGGATCAATTGCGTTTGCCGCCGCATTCAATTGAAGCCGAGCAATCGGTATTGGGTGGTTTATTGCTCGATAACGCGGCATGGGATCGCATCGCCGATTTCATGCACGAAGAAGATTTTTACCGCTACGATCATCGCATCATTTTTCAGCATATGGTGCGCCTTATCAACGCCGCCCGTCCGGCTGACGTGATTACGGTGTTTGAATCGCTCACCTCGGTGGCGAAAGCCGAGGAAGT
>CAMBDR010000337.1 GCA_945864765.1 Janthinobacterium lividum
CGGCGTCATTTTCCCCAGGTTCACCATGGGGTCCAGGAAAGCGCGCGCGGCACGCATCATGCGATGTTGTAGCGCAAACAACTGGCCATCGACTGGTTCATACGCTTGCACTTCCGCTTCCGCGTACAAAGCCCAGCCCTCCACATTGCCACTGTTATGCGCAAACACCGCGCGTGCAGTAGAGACACCTGCTTCGATCATTTTTGCAATTGAGCGATGACAGCGCGCGTTTCTTTGGTTTTGATGGCGAAGTGATCGCGCGACATGTCGGTAATTTGTTCATCCAGGCCATCGACACCCATATTACCTGCGCGTTCTGGCGCATATTTTCCCATCACTTTTAAGAGCAAATTGGCGTTGTCATTGCTTTTGGTAACCCAAGCCTGTTCCGCCGCAAACACGGGCGTAGCCAGGGCAATGCTCATACCAGTTGTTGCTAAAGCCCATGAGACGGCACGTATTATGGATTTCATTTGTAAATGGACTTTCATTGGCAAACTCACTTTTAAACGCACTTTTAAATTTCACCAGGTTAAAAAACGCCTGGAGTTGTGAACCGGTTTTTTGTTTTGGTAATGGCCGGGACACCCGTGTTTAAAGAATAATCTTCAAAGAGTTCGTGGTCTTCCAATCGCCACGAGTAAAATCAGGAAAAACCTGGGGATTGCCCTCTTCAACCACCGACTTCTCACTCAAGGGCCCCACCGCTGACCAGAAACAACCTTCGTAGACGTTTTGATCCATTGGCTCGCCTTTGCGCAAGCATTCGATCATGCGATACAGCATCAAGAAATCCATACCGCCATGGCCGCCCATTTTTTTGGCCAAGTCACCCAAGCGCACATATAGCGGGTGCTCATATTTGGCAGCGATGGCTTCCCATTCTTTGCCCTCTGCCCATTTGTGATAATCGCTGGTAATGCCTTCGACCGAAATACGATTGGGGAAACCGGCCAAAACGCCCTTGACGCCCCAGATGGTATTGTGGCGTGAGTAAGGACGCGGTGTGGTTTCATCCCATTGCACCATAATGGTACGGCCCATTGCCGTTTTGATGATGGAAGTATTTACATCCCCGCCTTTAAAATCCAGTTCCCTGAACTTTTCCGAAGTCAGTTTGGTCGATTTTTTGGCATAGGCAGCACGGCCTTTGGCGAGGGAGGAAAAGGAAGAAATCCGGCCAAAGGTGTCTTCGCTGCGCGCCAGATTCATATATTGCGCGACCGGGCCCAAGCCATGGGTGGGATATAAATTGCCAGCGGGATCTTTAAGGGCCGTGACATTGGGCTCCCAAGGCTCTTTTAAAATCTCGGTACCGGTTTGATACGCGACCGGTGAGGTGTAATACTCGTCCGCCAGCCCTGCAAAGTGGTGAGCAAATTCATGCACAAACAAATAATTCGCCCAATCATTGCTTGCGGCAGCGGTGGAAAATTGACCAAAAATGCCACCACCGCCATAGGTTTGGTTATTGACCAGGATTTGAATAAATTCGTAAGGCGCATGTTGTGCGATATCACGCAAGGCGCGATTATCCAGGGTTAACACATAGCGTTCGCTGCCAAAAATATCGTAACGCGTGCCCAGGCTCGATTCCCGGTATTGGCCCGTGGATGGGCGCGAAACGCCGGACTCTTTGGTCGCTACCGCAAGGGCCCAAATATTAAAGTCGCTGGCGCGCTCTTTAAAAGGGGAAACGGTGAAAAGGTGTTTACTCAAGCGCCTGGCATCAGCAACAAATTTCGGCATTTCTTTTTGCGTATAACCATCACCGATGATCAATAAATCCACCTTTTCGGCAGATTGACCACTCACGTGGATGGGTACCGGTTTCAGTTTGGATGCGGGCGGTTTTCTGATGACATCCGGTACATCGGTATCGACATCGACACTCCAAACCGGCTGAAATTGATTTTTGGCGTCGCGCTTTAAATACGCAGATTGACCGGTTTGGTGGGTTTGGGAAAGCGTAGCGATTCCTGAAAACCCCGCTCTAATTTAGCCGCTTCCGCTGTGCTCTGCCACTCATCGAAAATGGTAGAAAAACCGCGAGAATAAACCAGCTCACCGCTCGCCTTGTCACGCACCTCAAACAAATTTACGCCGCGATTGGTGGTATCGGCATTTTTCTTTAGATTACCCGGCCATGGCAAAGGCTCGATCAGCACACGGTCTAATGCATAGTGCTCTTGTTTTGCATTGCCACTATGCATATAGTCAACACGCACAGTGGCGACCTGCTCCGCCAAAACCACTTGTGAGCCCCATAGCAAACTCGCCGTAAGCATTTTCGTTAAATTCTGCATAAGTTCTCTCACTATTTTATTTTGAACAACAAGTATCTTATCAGAGCCGAAGTGGGAAGCGGCTATGTAATGAATGAATTCAATTGCATAATTGCGTCTGGGAAGTGGTTGCGCTGGACGCTTACTATTGTGTGTCCTTGGGATGCGGATAAACTATAATCTGGCTGCTGCACTGGCGTTCGGGTGCTCAGAATAAAAAAGGAGGAAGTAGAATTGAATCAGAACATGGCACTCACGCGCCAAGAGATCATTGAGCGTATTTGTACGTCTGCTTCACTTGCTGACGCATATGGTTTGTTTAAGCAAAATTTTACGTTACTGGAAAATTGCAAAATCATTCTTGCATCGGATAGCGGGCCTTCTCCTGGTTATGCCGTCAATCGCACATTTTCTTGTGGCGCGGTGGTTCGTTCATTATTCCACACCGAAAGAGTTTTTGTCTTGGATCAAGATACGGTAAAAGAGATGGAAAGTGGGGCAACTACCTTTCCAATTGATTACTCAATCTCGCTTGATACTCAAGCAATGAGCTACCTGAAACCTTATTTCGAAGGCCAACTAAGCCGTCTTCCAAAGGATTTTAAGGAAGTTTTTCAATTTATTTCGCAAGACACGGTAAATATCGATCCACTCCCTTACAAGTTTGAAAATTATCATAACTTACATCATGAACACGGGCAAGCAAAGATTTTTGGAATATTCAAGGCATACGAGATTTTACGGACGATTGATACAAAATGGCTGGAAGCGCACGACGAAGTGAGGTCAGTACTGCCAGAATCGGAATTGTCTAGCCGTGCGCAGGTGTTAATTTCAAGTATGTTTATGGATCAGGCTAACGAGATTGCTTTGGCAGAATTAAATTTTTCACAACAACTGATGTACTGTCTTCTACTTAAAATGGCCGCAATTCAATTACAGGCACCGCAGGTATCCATTGAAAATAAAATTTGGGAATTTCTGGAGTTTTGCGACAAGGCGCTTGCAACAATATTTATGCGTGAAACAGTAATTGCCCAAGCCTTTTTCACACGAGGGCAAAAGTTGGAATTTTTTGCAAAAATACAAAAGAATAAATCGGATTTATTAAGCATCCTGGATGGTATGGCATGGGATTTGTGGCACGTGCGCCAATTGGAAAAGTTTATGACACTGCGGCCGCTCGCTCAAGCGCGCTACTTTTTCCCGGCGTTTCTCACATTCGACAAACGGGTGATTGAGGTCATTGATCTTTACCCATTAAAAGCATTGGCTTACGTTGATGGAATTAATCAGCCGATGCCTTTCTTCAATGGTGATTGGATAAAGTTGGTTGCTGGTGCCGACGAAGCACAGGCAGCAATCACCGCACGTTTCTATTCGTTGGATGCACTCGCAGATAGAGAGAGTCGAAGAAAGGGCATAAAGAAAAATTTTGCCGTAACTGTCTCGGCGTTAGAGACGGCCTTACTAAAAATTGCAACAATCGAATAAATCAGAGAGTTGCCATAACATTGTTTGGAATCCTCGAATGACGTCATTGATACGCAAATGTTATGGCGATGACAATGCGTAGGAATCCACTTTTTTCGCCGTCAGCACCAAACAAGAACTGACTGCTACAGCAAAACTCAATGGCATTGAACCTGCTGCCTGGTTGGCGGATGTTCTGGAAAAGCTGCCGAACTGGCCCAATAGCCAGATTGACGAACTGCTGTTGCTGGCGGTGCAAAAGCGTGCATTTCTGGCGCAGAAAAGTGCCACTTCAACACCCTGGGGCGCTGCCCCAGCCCCCGCACTGCCATGGGCAGCAGCTAAGAGAAAAGCGCAAGAGCAACCCCTCGGCACGGCCATGCATACTTCCAGGGAAAGGCAACTGCACTGCGCCAGAAATGCGCGCTTTTTGCCCGCGATTCACACCGTGGCCTAATTCAAGCCGAATCGCCAGTGTGCCCGTGTTGGCAGCGATGCTTGGCGTATCTGGTGTTAGCTCGCTGGCAGCAGGCGATAGCCAAAGGTTTGCTGCCTCAAATCGGTCAATCAACGTTTTGCAAGCGGCTCAGTGTTTTTATTTTTTAAATTCCGCAGTAACAATCATGTGCCGGTTTTTAATAACAATTTAGGCCCAGGGTTTAACAGAACATGCTTTGACTCACGTTCTTTCTCCCGCAAAGCCGCCACAATCCTGTTTAAATCGTTGCCGTATTGTGCGGCATGCTCTTTTCGGTGACGACGAATTTCTTCGACGATGGGGTCATCAATCATTTGCCATTCCTCCTAATTCCTCGGGTGAGCACAATTGTGGGCAAGTATAGCCACAGGATTCTACCAGCCTTACAATCGCGTTTTTTGTTTCTGCGTTATTGATATGTTTGAAGTTCCATGTGAGCAGGAAATCCACGCCCTGTGCGGCTGCAATGCCAATGTGCAACGCATCTTCTTCGCTGCCTTTGGGTACGGCTGACTTGGCTAATAACAAGTTGGCAATGCTTGTCGCCTCATCTGAAATGGCAAGGCTTGAGATGTCAGCAACGATCTCAAGCCTTAGCTGTGCCGCCTTGGCATCGCCTTTGCCAATTTCTTCTTCCACCAAAATGGATATGCACAGATCAAAACGGTGGCTATGGTTCTCCCACCAATCAAGCGTTATCGCTTGACGGGCTGCAATAATAACGTCCCGGCTCGGGCGGGATGTCAAGTAGCTGATGACGGATGACTCAATATATACCATCTGCTTCATTGCAATGCCTTGTGGTAGTTATTTGATTGCTTTGGGGGTGTTTTTTTACGTTGCTGAACTTCGTTGGCACACCAAATACAGCTTCTGCTTATTGGTAGGGCAAGTGCGGACTAGCGTACCATACATTTGCAAAGGTATGCAATGGTATGGCGTTTGGCGCGTGCCCGCATGAGGGAAGGCAAAGCAGAATTGGTAAGGCGAATGGCCTGAGTATGGGGATTGCAATTGTGCGGTCACTGTCGGCACAATTCGGTTTTTCGTTGTGGAAGGGGGGATTGTGTGGTCACTGTCCGCACAATTTGCGGCTTTCAAGCCGGTGAAAAAATACTTACTCATGCGCTTGGCATCGGTGATAAATTTTGCCATTTCGGTTTGGGTATAACCATCGCCGAGAATCAATAAATCCACCTTTTCGGCAGATTGGCCGCTGACGTGTATGGGGATGGGTTTCAGTTTGGATGCGGGCGGTTTCCTGATGACATCCGGTGCATCGGTATCGAGATCGACACTCCAAACCGGCTGAAATTGGTTTTTGGCGTCGCGCTTTAAAATACGCAGATTGACCGGTTTGGTGGGTTTGGGAAAGCGTAGCGATTCCTGAAAACCCCGCTCTAATTTAGCCGCTTCCGCTGTGCTCTGCCACTCATCGAAAATGGT
>CAMBDR010000338.1 GCA_945864765.1 Janthinobacterium lividum
CCATTATCTGGATATATCTACCGTTCGCATTATTTGGTTTTTCGCCGGGCGCGTTCTTCTTGGTTTTCGCAGGGCACAATTTGTATCAATTCCTGATCCACACGTCCTATTTGCCCGAAATGCGAATTTTTGGCTTGCTGTTCAATACGCCATATCATCACGAATTGCACCATGCCCGCAACGAATGCTACATTGATACCAATTTTGCAGGGGTATTCATCACGTGGGATAAATTATTCGGCACCTTCGTCACACGTACCGAAAAACCCGAGTTCGGCGTCGGCCATTTAACGACCACACTCAATCCGATCACAGCACAGATCACGACCCTGATGGCCGTCATTAAAGAAACCCAAAAGCGCCAAGGCTTGTGGCAAAAGTTACGCGCTTTTTTTGGCCCACCGGATTATCTGGCCTGGGATTACGGCAACCCGACCCGAGCCAGCACCGAAAAACGGCCCGTCTTCGATCCTAAAATCAGCGCGCAAAAATTAAGGCTGGCCATCATCAGTTTCATTGTCTTGGTGGTGGTCGTCACCTTGTACCGCAATTATGAAACGCAGTTATCGGCGTTAGTGAAGTCCGTTGCCATGCTCATTACCGCAAGCGCACTGTTTTATATTGGCAATATTTTGGATGGAAAATTCGGGAAGGAGACCGTCAATTCAGACTCAACACCGGACCAACACAATTCCCGGGGCTAATTTATCCGCTAATTTATCCGCTAATTTATCCAAGTTTACACTGCGCGTTGAACTTTTACTGCCCACCAAATCATCAGCGGCACAAACGGGTTGGCAGCATCTGTGATGATCCATAACGGAGTCAACTATAATGAACGATCCGATGTTTTTTTTGGCCAGTGGCGTACTGCAACTTCTCACTGCGGCATTCTTGGGTTTGCTGGTGGGCGCGCTGCTGGCGGAGGATGCTTTGCTGATACCCTACTGGCGCACCCTGTCCCCCAAATCATTTTATGCATTGCATCCCACTTATGGGCCGCTACTGTACAAGTTTTTTGCCCCATTGACCATCGCAGGGCCATCGAGTGCCTTGTTTAGCGCTGCGCTTGCGTGTGCGGTTTCCGCATCTGGCCAGTGGTATAGTCTCGCCACGGCAGTACTGTCATGCCTTATTATTGGCATTTATGTTATCTATTTCAAAGACACCAACGACGCTTTTAGCAAAGCGGCAATCGCAGAGGATGCGCTTGCTGCCGAACTGGCACGATGGGCCGCGTGGCATCGACGCAGAACCGTTATCGGCGTCATCGCATTTGTGCTGGCATTGATGGCGATCTATCGGCCCTAGATTCGCCGAACATCATTTTCCCGGCGGCTTTTACCCAATTTATTCAATACTTGCAATCCGAAATATAGAGGAAAACATGAAATCTTATATGGAATGGATCATACGCCATCGTATCGCTGTCATGATCTTGACGTTACTCATCTCCGGCCTTGCGGTTTATCAGGCCAAAAATCTGCGCATCGTCATTGATACCAATAGCATGCTGCCGCCATCACATCCCTACATCGCAACCGGGATTGAGGTTGCCAAAGTATTTGGCACCAAGTACATTGTGGCAATAGGCATCACGCCCAAACAGGGTGACATTTATCAGCCAGCCGTGCTGGAAAAGGTGCAGCGCTTGACAACCACCTTTACCAACACACCAGGCGTGATCAAAACCAGCGTGGTCAGCCTCTCGGCCAAGCGCGCCAAAAAGATTGTTGGCAGCGCCGAAGGCATGGAAGTCAAAGCGCTGATGGCCAGCGTGCCCGCCAATGCCGCCGACATGGCGGCGCTCAAAGCGGCGGTCGAGAAAAATCCGGTGTATTTAAGTTCCGTCGTCTCTAAAGATGCAAAGACCACGTCGATTATTGTGGAATTTGAAAATGATCCCACCGGCTATCGCGCCATCATGAACAAGGTCGATCCGATCGTGCAAAAGGAACGCGATAGCACCGTTGAAATCAACATCGGCGGCGCGCCTAATTTTCTGGCGCGCATTGAGGTCTATTCGGAGCGCATGGGTTTTTTACTCCCGATTGCCATTTTAGTGTTGAGTCTGGTGCTGTATGAGGCGTTCCGTTCCCGGCAGGGGCCACTTTTGCCATTACTGACCGGCATCATCGCGGTCATCTGGAGCGTGGGCGTGATGGGCGCGTCTGGCACCCCAATGGATGTGTTCAATGCCACCACCCCTATTTTAATCTTGGCCGTTGCCACTGGCCATGCGGTGCAAATGCTCAAGCGCTATTATGAAGAATATTACCGTCTGCGCGAAACCAGTGCCATGCCGCCGAAAGAAGCCAACATCGCCGCAGTCATCAGCGCGCTGGTGCGGGTCGGCCCCGTCATGCTGATCGCAGGAACCGTTGCCTCGCTCGGCTTTTTGTCGCTGATCGTGATGGACATCAGCACTGTGCGCACGTTTGGTATCTTCACTGGTATCGGCATCCTGGCGACGTTGATTTTGGAAATGACGTTTATACCTGCGCTAAGATCACTGCTGTCGCCGCCCGGCGACCTGGACCCGCAACGCAAGACCAAAGCACGGGTCTGGGACAAGCTGACTGGCGCAATCGCGGATCTGGTTGTGACTGGCCCGGGGCGGCGCAAAGTGTACATAGGCATGGGCCTGTTCGTGACGGTGGCCTTGGTCGGCATGAACCAAGTGCGTGTGGACAACTCCATGAAGACCTATTTTGGTGCCGATCAACTCGTCAGAACCGACGATCAGGCATTGAACGACCGACTGGGCGGCACCAATACCGTCTTCGTTTTGATCGAAGGCAAAGATAAAGACGCCATCAAAAACCCCAAAACGCTACAGGCCATGGACGACGTTCAGCGTTTTATTGAATCCCAGCCCAATGTCGGAAAAACCGTCTCCATCGTCGATTTCATCAAACGCATGAATCAGGCCATGCACGCCGACGACCCAGCCTTCTTTGCCGTGCCGAAAGACGGCGATCTGGTCTCACAATACCTGTTGCTGTACTCCCTATCAGGGGAGCCGGGCGATTTTGACACCTACGTAGACTACGACTATCGCAAGGCCAATATCACCGCCTTTATCAAATCCGACAGCAGCGCTGATTTTGAAAAACTGGCGGCCAAACTAAAAACATTCACCGCCACCCGTTTTCCGAAAGACGTGCAGATCAAAATCGGCGGCGGCTTGGCCGAAGGTGCTGCCCTGAGCGAAGTGATGGTCAACGGGAAGATATTAAACATCGTACAGATCAGCGCAGTGGTGTTCATCATTTCCTGCCTTATTTTCCGCTCGCTGGTAGCAGGGATGCTGGTGATGCTGCCGTTATTGCTGGCTATTTTGGCCAACTTCGGTTTAATCGGATGGACAGGCATCCCACTCAATATTTCCACTTCGCTGATATCGGCGATGGCGGTTGGCATCGGAGCCGACTATGCAATTTATCTGATTTTCCGCATCCGCGAAGAGCTTGAGAACGGCACCGACGAACTTATCGCAATTCGCAAGGTATTGATGACGGCGGGCCAGGCGATTTTGTTTGTGGCCATTGCGGTCGCAGGCGGCTATGGCGTACTATTGCTCTCGTTCGGTTTCCACATCCACCAATGGATGGCGATTCTGATTGCCGCTGCCATGCTGGTCAGCGCCTTCGGCGCATTGCTGTTGATCCCGGCATTGATGCTCAGTTTCCGTCCCAATTTCATTTTTAGGAGAATTGCCATGAAATCCAATCCAGCATCGACCGCCGCCATCATCTTGGCATTGGCTTGCGGCTTCTCGCTACCGACGCACGATGCCAGTGCCGCAGAACCAGACCTTAACGCCATCATGGAAAAAAACGCGACCGTTTTCAAGGTTCTCGATTCGGTGTCGGACGCCACCTTCACCTTGATCAACAAGAGCGGACAGGAGCGAGTGCGCAAGACATTCAGCACCACCAAACTGGCCGCCAACGGCATCGACAATATGCGTATGACGCGCTTTTTGTCGCCCGCCGATGTGAAGGGCACCGTGTCCTTGTTGATCGAACATGCCGACAAGGATGACGATATCTGGATTTATCTTCCGGCCTTGAAAAAGGTACGCCGCCTGGTTTCGAGCAATAAAAAAGACAGCTTTGTCGGCACCGACTTTTCCAATGCCGATGTGATCGGCTACAAGGTCACGGAATGGCAATACAAGCTCCTGCGCGAAGAAACGCAGGATGGGCAGCCCTGCTACGTGATCGAGGCCACACCAAAAACCGAGATGGTCAAGGCCAATACCGGCTATGCCAAACGCGTCAATTGGATACGCAAAGACAATCTGATGACATCAAAGACTGATTACTGGGATGAGTCCGGGCAGATGGTCAAAACCGCGATCTTCGGCGACATTCAAGCAGTTGACCCAAAGAATGGCAAATGGCAAGCGTTGAAGTTGGAGGCAAGCAATACCCAAACTGGCCACCGCACCCTAATCCGGGTTGAAAATTTCAAAGTTAATCAAAAGGTGGCCGACGAATTTTTCACTACCCGCTACATGGAAAAGGAATGATGAAGCACACCTCTACCCAATTTGACGCGCAATTTGCCTGCGCGGTACTGCTGTTGTGCGCATCAGGACAACTTTTTGCCCAGAGCGAAACTGCCCCAAGCCTAATGCAAAATCTCAACCCAAGCGGCTCGGTGAGAGCTGCCTACTTCAGTGCATCGCGCAAACTGGACGAAAAACATGATTTGGGCGCGGGTGCGGTATGGCTTAAATTCGCGCCCACGCTGTTGGACAAAAAATTAAGGCTGGTGGTCGATGGCTGGCTGCGCAACGACGAATCCTTCGAACACCAATCAACCGGAAAACTGCGCGAAGGCTATCTCGATTTCAGTGCCGGCAGTACCGATTTTCGCATCGGCAAGCAAATCATCGTGTGGGGTCGGGCCGACGAGCTTAACCCCACCGACAACCTGAACCCGCGCGACTACACCCTATTGACGCCGGAAACCAATGACCAGCGATTCGGCGTGGCGGCAGCAAAGGCGGCCTACCATTACCAGGATTGGGCGCTGACCGGAATCTGGCTACCACGATTTAGCGCCAATATTTTCCCCACCGCCGCCACACCGGGCGTGTATTACACGAGGCCGACGCCCCATGGCAATCAAGGCGCGCTCAAACTGGAGCGCTCCGGCGGTGCGGTGGATTGGTCGGTTTCCTATTTCAGCGGCTTGGACCTCAATCCCGACAGCAAAATTGGTGGAATCAGTGCATCGGGCTTGAATTTTATCTTGGAAAACAAGCGCATTCACGTAGTGGGCTTTGATGCCGCCACCGTTGTCGGGCGCTATGGGCTACGTACCGAAGCGGCCTATACGTGGACAAGCTATGTTGGCGATCCGCAGGTTAAAAAGCCGTTTCTTTATGCTGTGGTGGGCGCGGACAGAACTTTCTTCACCAATCTCAATATCAACGCGCAGGATTATTTTCGCCGCGTTGCAAGCTATCAAGATCCACGCAATATCACCGACCCGATTTTGCGCCCTGGCGTCATTCTGGCTGCGGGCATCGCCAATCAACTGGATCGATTCCAGCACGGCATGAGCATTCGCATTGCCAACAAGTGGCTCAATGACACGCTGGAAGGGGAAATTGCCGGCGTTCTTTCATTCACCCGCCACGACTATACGA
>CAMBDR010000339.1 GCA_945864765.1 Janthinobacterium lividum
GCCGTGGCAAGTGTGTTGGCTTCAGCGTTGGCCTCAGCGTTGGCCTCCGCCCCATCACGAGCAGCACTACCGGCGCTACCGACGCCACCTGCACTACCGACGCCACCTGCACTACCATTGCCCATACCGCCCCATACTGGCGCGGGTAAGGCGGCCCGATCAAGCTTGCCATTGGGCGAGAGCGGCAGCGCAGGTAAAATCATAATGCCAGCCGGGATCAAGTAAGCCGGTAAATGCTCTGCCAGCCATGCCAGCAAATCGGCGTCAGGCGCAGCATCGGCTTTGAGCACCACATACGCGACCAGTTGTGCTTGGGCTTGCGCATCGCTGCGCGCCAGCACCGCCGCCTGCGCCACCGCAGGATGGCGCGCCAGTACGCATTCCACCTCGCCCGGCTCCACCCGAAAGCCGCGCAGCTTAATTTGGTGGTCGATGCGGCCCAGAAACTGCAATCTTCCATCCGGTTGCCAACTGGCCAAATCGCCCGTGCGGTATAAGCGCGCGCGCCAGTGATCCTGCCCCAGTGCGTTGATTGTATTACCTGCGTTGCCTGCGCTGCCACCATCACAAACAAAGAAAGGATTGGGCACGAAGCGCTCCCTGGTCAGTTCCGCCAAACCCAGGTAGCCACGCGCCAAACCGGGGCTGGACACATAGACTTCACCCGCCACACCCGGTGCCACCGGGCGCAGTTGTTCATCCAGCAAATACAGGCTGACATGATCCATGGGTTGGCCAAGCGGCGGCACCACTTCACCTTGCAAGGGTGCGCTGATGGTGGCGCACACCGTTACTTCGGTTGGTCCGTAGGCATTCACCATGCGCCGCCCCGGCGACCATAGCCCTACCAAATGCGGCGGACAAGCTTCACCCGCCACCACCAACGTGCGCACACCGGGCATGCGCTCTGGCGACATGACGGCCAGCGCCGACGGTGGCAGTGTCAGGTTGGTCACACCCGCTTCGGCCACCAGAGCAATCAAATCTTCACCCGGCATCAGACGCGCCGATGGGGCCAGCACCAGGGTTGCACCCGAGCACAGCGTCACCGCGATTTCTGCCAGTGCCGCGTCGAAGCTGATGGACGCAAATTGCAGCACCCGCGACTGCGCATCGATGGCAAACTGGCGACGCTGGTTATTGACCAAATTGGCAATGCCGCGCTGGGTCAACATCACGCCTTTGGGGCGACCGGTGGAGCCGGAGGTGTAAATCAAATACGCCAGTTGATCCGGTGTCAGTGCGGCCACGCGTTCGCTGTCCGTCAAATTATGGCTGGGCCATGGCGTCGGGTCAAATTGATCCACCAGTAGGGGGTCGGCAGCATCCGGCGAGGCAACAGCGAAGCGGCTTGCCAACGCGCTGGTGGTGAGCACTCGTACTGGCTTGGCATCGGCCAAAATAAAGGCCAGCCTTTGCTGCGGATAGTCAATATCCAGCGGAAAATAAGCGGCCCCGGTTTTAACAATCGCCAAGAGCGCGATAATCATCTCCGGCGAGCGTGGCAAGGCCAGAGCGATCACTTGTTCTGCCCCCACCCCAAGCGAGCGCAAACAATGCGCCAATTGGTTGGCACGCTGGTTCAGCGCCTGATAACTGAGCCTTTGCTGCTCAAACATCAGGGCGCAGGCATCAGGCGTAGCCGCCACTTGCGCTTCAAACAATTGCGCCAGTGCCGGAGCTTGATCGGCTGCCTGCGGGTCGGCTTGTTCCATGTTAAACAAGGCGTTAAACTGGGCAAAATAAGCGGGTAAATCGCTACTCAACGCAATCACCTGGCCAGCTTGAATTGTTGGGGCTTGCATAAAAACTCCATTTCTTGAACTTGACATTTATTTACAATCATCAACCAGCGCAAACACGCCGAATTAGAGCGACTTCAGGAATGCCACCATATCAGCGGTTTCTTGCGCAGTCAGCCCGATCTTGAAGCGGGTTTCGTAAAAGGCCATCACTTGCTCAATGGTTTGGGCCGAGCCATCATGAAAATACGGTGGGCGTGCTGCCAAGCCGCGCAAACCCGGTGTTTTGAAGCGACCAATATCGTTCCAGCGCCCGGTTTGCAGCGCTTGACCGGGGTCTTGCGTGGTTTGCAGCAAACCCGTGGATTTATTGCGCAAGGTGTAGAGCGGCATGTCCGGGGTGCGGTTGGCGGCATCGGCTACGCCAATATTAAATGTCACGGGCAAGGAAAAACTGCCTACTTGCGGCGCGTTATGGCAAACACTGCAAGTGCCCTGGAAATGTGGGCCAAACACATCGTTAATGCCCAGGGTATTGACGATGTCAAAGGATTTGGTGTTGAACAGGGCTTCGCCCCGCGCAATCGACTGGCGTGCTGCCCCAGCCCGGTTATTGCTGCTCTGGCTGGCCCAATTGCCATACAGTTGCATCACCTCTTTACGACCCGGCAAACCGGTACGCGGATCACTGAACAAGTCATTGATATCAAAATAGTACTCGGTATTCAATAAGGTGGCAGTGCCGCCTTTGGCGTTGGCGGCAGTCAAAGCGAGCGCAGAATAATCGTATTCCTGCGCCACTACCAGCGTTTTCTCAAAATCAACAATCTTGCGCATTTCGGCTGGCGTTAAATCGCGCGCCGCTTCGGCGTGGCCACGGGTCGCGCCATTGGCCTGACGCAGCAAATTGGTATCAATCGAGGCGTAGCAGGTATTGATGATACGGAAACATTCGGTGGACGTGGGATCGACTGCCGATTCCCGGTTGTCCCACATCACGCTGCCAAGAAACTTCAAATTGGCGGCAGGCAAAATCCGGCGAAACAGTGACAATTCGCGCGCGCTGGCAAAATGCCAGGGGTCATCCACCTGCACCAGTTCAAATTCGGCATTCGCCGGCATGGGCATACCCACCCGAATCACGCCGCGTTTTAACAACATGCTGTAGGCGGCGCGCCGCTCTTGCAGCGTGGTAACGCGCGCCAAAGGCGAATTGGCACCATCAACCGTGCGGAAAATAGGATCGGTGCCATTGGTTTGCGCAAAGCGCCGTTGCAAACTGGTCGGCGTGACCGTAAACGCATCCTCTTGTGCATGACAGGTAGCGCACGTGCGGCCATTGCCAAAGTTTTTGAAAAATGGGTGATCGGTATTGATCGCGGTATTGATCGGGCCGGCCGTGCTATAACTGCGCGCCACCCCGCTTTGATTAAAAAACAGACCCGCGCTGTTAAAGTCAGGGAAGCGCCCCTGCGCATCCGGGTAAATGCCATATTGATTGGGGAAAAAGCCATTCGCATCCCGGGCAAAGCCCTGCTCATTCACCTGTATCTTGGCCTGGGCTTTAGCTGGCGTGGCGCGCGCATCAAGCTGAGCACTATCACCACCGCACCCGGATAATAAGGCGATTAATCCCGCCGCCAATACTGAATTGAATGCTGAATTGAATGCTGAATTGAATGCTGAACCGGATATTGAAGCTGCCAGCCCTTGCGCTGATTGATGCCCTGCTTTCATTGTCTCACCTCATTGTTTTTTAAGATTAACAAACCAAATATTACATAGCGTATGCAATAATTTCCTTCATAATTTCATTCGTACCACCATAAATCTTTTGCACCCGTGCATCGGCATACATTTGCGCGATGGGATATTCCATCATATAACCGTAGCCACCAAACAATTGCAGGCATTCATCGATCACATCACATTGTAAATCGGTTAAATACCATTTCGCCATGGCGGCAATATCCGCATCCAGTGGGCCGGATAGTAATTGCAAAATACACCAATCAATAAATACCCGTGCCACCAGGGTTTTGGTTTTTGCTTCGGCCAATTTAAAGCGTGTGTTTTGCATGTCAAATAAGGGCTTACCGAATACTTCGCGTTGTTGCACATGAGCCAGCGTCAAATTGACCGCACGCTCCATGGCGGCCACCGCGCACAGGCCCAGCAAAGTGCGCTCATACGGCAATTCTTGCGCCAATTGGCTCAAGCCTTTGCCCTCTGCGCTCCCCAGCAAGGTAGTGGTGGGCACTTCAACCTGATCGAAAAACAATTCGCAGCAATCATGGCTGCGTCGCCCTATCATCTCCAGAATCGGGCCACGGCTAAAGCCAGCCAGATCGCGGGTTTCGATTAATAACAAGGAGATACCGCGCCCCTGCGCCTCGGGGTCGGTCTTCACCACCAGCACCAGCAAGTCCGCCAGATAGCCGTTGGAGATAAAAGTCTTGCTGCCATGAATCAAGTAGGAACGGCCATGGCGGGTGGCACGGGTGCGAATGCCTTGCAAATCCGACCCCGCTTGCGGCTCGGTCGCGGCAATCGCAGCGATCATGCGGCCCTGCGCCATTTGCGGCAAGTAATATTGCTTTTGAGCTTCGGTTCCATGATGCAAAATATAATGTGCAGCAACAGAGTGCACATGGCTCCCCAACCCCATTTCACCGACTTCAATTAATGCTTCCCAAAACACCGCCATATGGGCAAAATCGCCACCAGCCCCGCCATATTCTTGGGGAATGTCCGCCAGCAAGCAGCCCCTTTCACCCGCTTTCAACCAAACACTACGGTCAACATATTGCTGCGCACGCCATTTGGCTTGATTTGGCAAAACCTCGCCCTGAATAAAGCGCCGGATTTGATCGCGATAAGATTCGAGATCCGCATCCATCCAAGGTATTTGATACGCTTCCATTATGGCTTCCCCTCGTTGTTCCCATTGTGCTCGTCAGCACGGCATCAACCACAAATTAAATTAATAAAAATTTAAATAATGCAGCGGCTACGAGATTCATTTATGCGATGAATCACGATCATTATGAGGCCTTGAAAAAAACAAAAAGCAGGATACTTTTTCAAAGCGCTTTGATTTATACAAATAATACTTTAAGCGCTTTGAAATGTAAACGAATTCGTGTGAAAAAGGACATATTCTTGAGCCATTGGCGTACAGCAACCACATTCATGGCTTTCTTACCAGGTGCGCTCATGGTATGCTGCGCCCAGGCTTCGCCGCGCCCAGGCTTTGCCGCGCCCACTTCTTTCACATCTTTTACCCACCCATTTTTGGAGGAATTTTTATGCCTGGTTTTATTCGCGCCACCCTGTTTTCCCTGCTCT
Source organism: Janthinobacterium lividum (assembly GCA_945864765.1). GTDB lineage: Bacteria > Pseudomonadota > Gammaproteobacteria > Burkholderiales > Burkholderiaceae_D > CAMBDR01. The sequence goes on from CAMBDR010000339.1 coordinate 5,091, forward strand.
GTCTGCTGTTCACCAGCCAAGCCGCCTGGGCCGTTAATTGCGGCAGCTTTGACGGCAAATTTTGTAATGGCAGCGCCTTTCAATACGCGGGTGGATTTAATCCGAATGTGGGAGAATATGGCGGCTTTGGCGGCGCGGCCAATTGCACGGCCAGTAAAACGCCGGTGATTTTTGTGCATGGTAATGCCGATAACGCCACCAGTTGGGATTCGCCCACGGCGCAAGTGGCGGGCTATGCCAAGGCACCGTATTCGATGTATCAGCAATTCAAGGCCCGCCGTATAGCCAGGGCTGGCTGGAAAAGTCCTTACCTTTGTGCCATCAATTACTTAATGACAAAGGATTGATTTATGCAGAGAGTGCGACAGCCTTGCCCGTGGGCGAGGCTGAACATGCCTGGTTAGCCAATTGGCAAGTGGTGCGCTCGGATAAGGCGGGGATGGTGTTTTATCACTTATTGGAACGCTGCAATCAAACCAATATCATAGTCTGAGATAAAACACCGCCCACCAAATTGATTGGCCATCCACTAAATTGGCCATCCACTAAGCCGCTATTTGCCAGAATTTGGC
>CAMBDR010000340.1 GCA_945864765.1 Janthinobacterium lividum
CCGGGCCGCTGCCCACCACCAATACTTTGCTACAGGAGGCCGCCACCGGAATCTGTTCTGGATGCCAGCCGCGCCGCCATTCTTCACCCATGGTGGGGTTTTGCGTGCAGCGTATCGGCACGCATAAATTATCGCCCGTCACGCAAATATTGCAGCCTATGCATTCGCGAATTAAATCCAATTGCCCGGCGCGGATTTTATTCGGTAAAAACGGATCAGCAATCGAAGGCCGCGCCGCACCGATCATGTCCATCACGCCGCGTTTAATTGCCGAAACCATGGCATCGGGCGAGGTGTAGCGCCCCACGCCCACCACGGGTTTGCTGGTGAGCGCTTTCACGCCGCGAATATAGGCTTCCTGGTAACCTTCATCCGAAAAGCGCGCGGTTTGGCTGTCGTTACTCCAGTCGGCAATATTCACGTCCCAACAATCGGGCAGTTCGGCCAACATGGCAATCACATCATGTCCTTCAGAGGCTGCCGTAATGCCTTGCGGGCCGAGTAATTGATCAACCGCCAGCCGCACCACCACGCCACAACGGTCGCCCACCGCGTCTTTGGTATCTTCGATCAGTTCGCGCAAAAAGCGTGCGCGGTTTTCCAGGCTGCCGCCGTACTCATCGCTACGGTGATTGGTTTGGCGTGATAAGAAATGCATCGGCAAACCCAAATCGTGGCCAGCGTAAACATATACCAGGTCAAAACCCGCATCGCGTGCGCGCAAGGCGGCGGCGCGGTGCCAGCGCCGCACGTTGGCGATATCTTGCCGGGTCATGGCACGCGCTTGCAGCGGGTCGCTCGGGCGCACCGGGATGGCACTGGGGGCCATCGGCACTTCGCGGCTGTAGCGGTTGGGGGTGGCGTAGCCGTTGAACATCAGTTCGATGCCGGCCAACGCGCCATATTCATGGCAGGCGTCGGTCATCAGGCGCAGCGCAGGAATGTCACGCTGATCCCAGTTACGCCCTTCAAAATGCGGGGCGATTTCTGAAAACGGGCTGATCTCCACTTCTTCCGTGCAAATGACGCCCCAACCGCCCTCGGCTTTGATGCCACGCATGCGCGCCAGCGTGGACGGGTAGGCGTGGCCCATGCCATTGCAATGCGGCACCTGGTAGAAACGGTTTTTACTGCGCACCGGGCCAATTTGCACAGGCTCAAACAAAATATCGTATGGCGAAGAGAGGATGTGGCTCATGAGAATGTTTTATTTCCGTGTGGAATTTTAGTCAGAAAACGGTCAAAAAATGTCGTAAATATGAAACGCCAGGCGGCAATAATACCGCGTAGAACGGCTTAAATGTTGGAAATACTGGCGTTTTCTGTGGGCAAGGGTCAACATTATTTCGTGCCCGCCGTTAATGGCTTAGAGCTTGGGCAATGCCCTGCAAAACAGCTTCAAATATTGGTAACTGAAACACAAAGAGGTGATGTAATGGATACGAGCAAGCAACCGAGTAAAGAAGCAATTCGCGCATGGCTGAAAGATCAAATTGGTCAAAACCAGCCACCACCAGCCCCGCACCAGATTCGCCGCGAATTAGGTTGGTATCTAAAACCTCACTCCTCACGCTAAGCGCATAACTTGCACTGGCCACCCCAATGGCACCCTCGTCACCCTATCCGGTGCAGTGCAGCTCAATCACCCGCCCAACAAAAACAACTTAGTCGCGCCGCATGTCTGCCTGGGTAATATTACTGCCCGGCGGTACGCTTTGTGTCAGCCATACATTGCCGCCGATGGTGGAACCGGCACCGATGGTAATGCGCCCCAACAGGGTGGCACCAGCATAGATGACGACATCGTCTTCGATAATCGGGTGGCGCGCCGTGCCCTTGATCAAGACCCCATTTTCATCGGCAGGAAAGCGCTTGGCCCCCAGGGTAACGGCTTGATATAAGCGTACCCGATTGCCCAGTATTGCGGTTTCGCCAATGACCACACCGGTTCCGTGATCGATAAAAAAGCTGCCACCGATTTGTGCTGCGGGGTGAATGTCGATACCCGTGGATGAATGGGCAATATCGTTAATCAGGCGCGCTAAAAAAGGCGCGCCCAGTTGGTGCAGGGGGTGCCCCAAACGATGGTAAATGATCGCAATCGTGCCTGGGTAGCAGAGTAAAATTTCAGAAATGCTGGTGGCCGCCGGATCGCCTTGATAGGCAGCTTGCAAATCCGACACCAGTAGAGCGCGAATAGTGGGCAAGGTGGCGGCAAAGTTGCGTGTGATGTCAATGGCGCGTTGTTCCAAATTATCCGTATCAGAGGGATTTTGTGGCAATGCGAAAATTAAGGCGCGTCTGACTTGTTCGACTAACAAATTTAAGGTTCTGCTGAGGGTGTCGCCAACAAAATAATCGATGCTTTCAGCCGTTAAATTTGCTCGCCCGTAATGGGTTGGAAATAGGGCCGCCATTAAGCCATCGAGAATTTTTTTCGTCACTTCGCGAGAAGGGAGTTCGCGTACATGGCCTTGGTGACGAATTTTATGTGTCACCTCGCGCGATTGATGTAGTGCTTCGACCACATCAGGTAAACCCCACTCTATTTGGGTAAGTTCAGGTAAAGGAGCGCTCATTTTTTTCCGAAGTAAGATCATCGAACCGATCATTCTACTAAAAAAATCGGCTTCATGTACACTAACATGCAATGGAAGCGCTTTATTGACATAAACGTGTTATATACTTGGTCGAAACGAGGAGTGAGGCGCATGATAAATCACAAGACAGATCGCATGACAGATCGGCCAAGTCAAACCGGGGCGAGCTGGAATCGACAGCAAACCAATCGCCAAGAACGGATTGCGCGCGTGGCGCAGGTGCTCGGCTCGCGTTTGCAAGGCAAGTTGTTGCCCACCAGTGCGGTGCCTGATTTATTGCATAACGTGCTCGAATCGGGAGATCGAGTATGTATCGAAGGCAATAATCAGAAGCAAGCTGACTTTTTAGCCCAGGCTTTGGCCGCGCTCGATCCGGCGCGCATTCATGGCTTACACATGTTGCAATCGGTATTGGCCTTGCCGGAACACCTGGATGTATTTGAAAAAGGCGTCGCCAAGCGGCTGGATTTTTCTTTTTCCGGTCCGCAAAGCCTGCGTTTGGCGCGCATGGTGGCGCAAAATCAACTGCAAATTGGGGCGATTCATACTTATCTTGAATTATTTGCCCGTTATTTTGTTGATTTAACACCACGGGTGGCCTTGATTGCGGCGCAAGCGGCGGATGCGCAAGGTAATTTATATACTGGCCCTAATACCGAAGATACGCCCACCATTGTTGAAGCCACGGCCTTTAAAAACGGCATCGTGATTGCGCAAGTCAATGAAGTTGTGGCGCAATTGCCACGGATTGATATCCCCAGCGATTGGGTGCATTACGTGGTGCCGGCCCCCCGGCCACATTATATTGAGCCTTTATTTACCCGCGATCCGGCGCAAATTTCAGAAATCCAGATTTTAATGGCGATGATGGCGATCAAGGGCATTTATGCCGAATATGGCATCCGCCGTTTAAATCATGGCATCGGCTTTGATACGGCGGCGATCGAACTGTTATTGCCCACTTACGGCGAAAGTTTGGGCTTGAAAGGCCAAATCGCCAGCCATTGGGCTTTGAATCCACACCCGACCTTAATTCCCGCGATTGAAGCGGGTTGGGTGGAATCGGTGCATTCGTTTGGCTCGGAACTGGGGATGGAAGATTACATCCGGGCGCGGCCCGATATCTTTTTTGTCGGCCCCGATGGTTCCTTGCGCAGCAACCGCGCGCTGTGCCAGGCGGCTGGGCATTATGCCTGTGATTTATTTATCGGCTCGACCTTGCAAATCGATTTGCAGGGCAATTCTTCCACCGCCACGCTGGACCGGATTGCCGGCTTTGGTGGCGCACCGAATATGGGGGCGGATGCGCGCGGCAGGCGGCATGCCAGTGAAGCCTGGCTCAAAGCCGGGCAACAGGCGGGCGAGGGTAAAAACCGGGTGCCACGTGGCCAGAAATTGGTGGTACAAATGGTGGAAACCTTCCGCGAGCATATGCAACCGGCCTTTGTGGAGCGGCTGGATGCCTGGCAATTGGGCGAAAACGCACACATGCCAATACCGCCGATCATGATTTATGGCGATGACGTGACCCATATCCTGACCGAAGAAGGCATCGCCAATTTACTGTTGTGCCGCAACGATGCCGAGCGCGAGCAGGCCATACGCGGGGTGGCGGGTTATACCCAAGTCGGTTTGGCGCGCGATAAAGCCATGGTGCAGGCACTGCGCGCGCGCGGCGTGATCCGGCGCGCGGAAGATTTGGGCATTGACAAGCGTTTGGTGAGTCGCGACTATTTGGCTGCCAAAAATATGAAAGACCTGGTGCGTGCTTCGGGCGGCTTGTATCGACCGCCCAAGCGCTTTCGCTACTGGTAAAAGTGAGCGTCAGGATAAAAATAAGGATGGGGGCCGGATATGGAAAATTTGCAGTTTCGCTTTGAAAATGGGCAACGCCCATGCCATGCTGCGGCGCAATTGGTGGGCGTGGTGAGTTCGGGCAATCTGGAAGTGTTACTGGAGCGTTGCGCCCTGGATGGCGCGTGTGAAGTGGTGGTCAATACCGCCGCCAAGGGTTTTAATGCGATTTGGCAAGCGGTGTTGGAAGACTTCCACGCGCATTGGCAATTGTGCGACGTGCGGCTCTCGATTAACGATATGGGGGCGACCCCGGCGGTGGTGGCCTTACGGCTGGATCAAGTGGTGGAAGCCGCGCTGGCAACACCCGCGCAGGAGGGCGTATGATGCGCGTCGATTCAGGCGGCGGCCTCACGCAGAGTTATCGCGAAGCCAATGCCCGGCAGCGCGTGGCGGCTTTGTTTGATGCGGGTTCGGTGCATGAATTTTTGCCGCCCACTGCACGGGTTACCAGCCCGCATTTGGGCTTGTTTGACGCGCCGCAAGCGTTTGATGATGGCGTGATGGTGGCACGTGCCAGGCTTGGCGGGCAAAGCGTATTGCTGGCTGCGCAAGAGGGTGGTTTTATGGGCGGCGCGGTGGGTGAAGTGCATGGGGCCAAATTGCTGGGTTTATTGCAGCGTGCGCTGCAAGAACCGGTGGCCGCAGTGGTTTTATTGTTTGACAGCGGCGGCGTGCGTTTGCATGAAGCCAATGCCGGCTTGATTGCGGTGTCCGAAGTGATGCGCGCGCTATTGCAGGTGCGTGCGCACGGGGTGCCGGTGATTGTGTTGATTGGCGGTGCCAATGGTTGTTTTGGCGGCACCGGGATTGTTTCGCGCTGTGCCAACAGCATCATCATGTCGGAAGAAGGGCGTTTGGCCATGTCCGGGCCGGAAGTGATAGAAACCGCGCACGGGGTGGAAGAATTTGACGCGCGGGACCGCGCGCTGGTGTGGGCCACCACGGGCGGTAAGCATCGTTATTTGCTGGGGGATTGTCAGGTTTTGGTGGCCGATGATATTAGCGCGTTTCGGCAAGCGGCGCTGGTGGAGATGGCGCGGTTTCAAACCGCCATGCCAGCCAGCGCTGAAATTGGTCTGAGTCTGGCGCAACTGGAAGCGGAACACGCTTTGCTGGCGCATCGGCTGGCTGAATTTGGCGCATGTACCAGTCCTGATCAAGTGTGGCAAGCGATGGGCTTGAGCGACGTGGCGCAATTGCCCTT
>CAMBDR010000341.1 GCA_945864765.1 Janthinobacterium lividum
GGCCAGCCGCCATACCAGAACACCGCAGATGAAAACCCGAACAGCAGGTAAATGTCGCCGGGGAAATGGATTGCATCACGTAGCCCCACCAGCGTCTGAAACAATGGCGACAGCAGCAGAATTGGCAGCGTCAGAACCAGCGAGATCCAGAAGCGTTTGCGGAAATCAGCCGCCATGGCGGCGTGGTGGTTTTGGTGGCCGTGGTGATCCCGCCCCTCGTGCGCGTCCATGTGGAGCCTCGTGAAATGTTAAGGGAATTGCCCCCCGTTTTCCCTTCTCATTCGCTTAACAATTCCGCCGCTGTGTGCATGCCTTCGATATGTTCGGATATAACGCGTATCATGACGATAATGGGAATACCTAGCAATAGACCCCAAATTCCCCACAGCCAACCCCAAAAAAGTAGTCCTATAAATACCGCTACGGCATTCATTTTAGCGATTCTTCCGGTCATCCAGGTCGTTATAAAGGTACCTACCAGCGTCGCTGCCAGCATTGATGAGCCCGATACCAGCAACATTGCCGACAGTGACCCAAATTGCATGAAAGCAGTCAATCCGGTAGCGACTGAAATGATCAACGGCCCAAAATACGGAATGATGTGCAGGAAGCCTGCCGCGACTGCCCAAGCGCCCGCATTTTCCAGTCCGATCCAGCGGAAAACAATCCACAACAACAGTGCCAGTAGCACATTCGTGATCAGCAACATAAACATATAGCGCTGGATGGATTTGTTAATATCATCAAGTATATGCACTGTAATTTTCTTTGATGATAGCGATGGCCCGGTGATTTTTACGAGCTTGCGTTTAAAACTATCTCCAGAGGATAAAAGAAAAAACACCAGGAAGATGACAATTGTCCCCTGTCCAATAAACCCGATTGCGCCCATTGATCCGGCCCATAACCAATCCTTTATTTTGAACGTCGGGCCGGCAACCACAACAGGTATAGGCGCTTGCCTATTTCTTGGGCGGCCCCCTGTTGCCTGATTGGTTGCTTTTTCAATTTCAGTGGCCGCGGCCTGCATTTGTTGCATCGTGCTCGGTTGACCGTTTTGCGCTTTGATGATGGCCTTGGAGATTTGTTGCGCCGCTTCAGGCAAGCTCACCAGGATTGATTGGAACTCGGTACGTAGCGAATTAGCGACTGCGGCGGTGCCGCCCAACAATGCGATCAATACCAGGGTGGTCCCGATAACACGTGGAATTTTTATGCGCTCCAGCCAAGTTACTACCGGCGTCAAAGTGTAAGAAATTAAAATGCTGAAAACCAGTGGGATGAAAAATGTTTGCGCCCACTGTAGTGCGAACACGAATGCAACCGTCGCCAGAATCGTTAGAGCGATACCGCGTCCGCTGGCCTGAAGAGGGGGGCTGTGTATTTTTTGCAGAAGTGTGGTGCGTTCTTTTTTCGGCACGGCTGCCGGCGCAGCAATATTTGTTGCGGGTGGCGCGCTCTTTGGCGCTAATTCTTCTTGAGGCGGGGTATGCATGGTCTAATAGCCTTCTTTTTTATATTGGTGTTCAGATAAATACAGTATAAAGCGATAAAAAAATGCCCGAGCCTATCAGATTTTTTGCATTTATTTTAGTCGGGAATTTTGTCGCGGTCGCTGAATTTCTTATTTGCAAGTTAACTTGCTTCGGCAATGTGGTCTGTACGCTAACGCACATGGTGGGGGACATCAATACAAATACCGGCTACCGCTATCGGCATCCTGGTCTCGATAGTAGCAAAGTTTCCTAAATTCAAGGGCCTGTGTGCGTTAGCGTACTTACAGGACCAATTCCGTGTGGCAAGATGACCTACTTGCCCTACTTGCCCTACGCACACAGCGCATGGCTACTCGGTACCCGCAATGTTACAACTCAATGAACAACGAAAGCTCACAAATGAACACACCACATACTGCTATATCCAAGTCCAATCTTCATCCATTGATCGTTGCCGCTGCCGTCGCGGTGGTGCTGGTATCCGGCCTGGGGGCTGCGGCCCTCATGGGTTGGCTGCCGCCTTCGTCAGCCAATCAGAATGCCCAGGTCCAATTGGGCGCTAATGGCCAAGCTGTGCCGCAAGCTGGCGCTAACGGCAAAGCTGTGCCGCAAGTCGGCAATTCCAGCTATCGCCCGACCGCGCCGGCTCATCATGCGCGCCAGCCTGAACCAATCGCAGCACCGAACCCGGCCCGTTGCGCGGCGTGCGGCGTGATTGAGACCGTCAATGAAGTCGCCACGCGTGGCCAAGGTACCGGGCTGGGCGTCGTCGGCGGCGCGGTGGTGGGCGGCCTGCTGGGCAACCAGGTGGGCGACGGCAGAGGTCGCGATCTGGCTACCATCGCCGGCGCGATCGGCGGCGCGGTTGCCGGCAATAAGATCGAAGGCAACGTCCGGGCCAGCCATAGCTATACCATTTCGGTACGCCTGAACGACGGTTCCATGCGCACCTTCCACCAGTCCGAACAGCCTGGCTGGCACGCCGGTGATCACGTACGCATCGTCAATGGTTCGATACGCTCCGACGGTTAAGCGCACATCAAGGTGCCGTACCAAGACTGGCAATTTACGCTAGCAAGTTAATTTCTTGCTCCACTCACTAACCATTTACCTAAAACCGCAATGGACTCCAAGAAGCTCACCAGTGGTCGCCGCCGCTCATCGCCATTGCAGACTGACGTGCTACAGGACGCCATCTTCAACAACGCGCACTTTTCCTATATCGCCACCGACGCCGCCGGCATCATCCAGATATTTAACGTGGGCGCCGAACGCATGCTTGGCTATCGCGCCGATGAGGTGGTCGGTTTGGCCACGCCTGATACCTTGGCCGATGCCGTCGAGATGTCGGCCCGGGCCACCGCGCTGAGCGGGGCGGAAATCGCGCTGCGTCCTGGCTTGCCGATCCTGCTGGCCAAGGCCGCCCAAGGTGCCGAAGACATCGTTGCATTGACTTTCGTGCGCAAGGATAGCGCCCGCCTCGCCGCCAGCGTGTCGGTCAGCGCGCTGCGCGATGAAGATGAAGCCATCATCGGCTATCTGCTGATCGGCACGGACAACACGGAACGTAAGCGCGCCCAAGCCGAGCAAGCGCTGCTGGACCAGCGCCTGCGCGACCAGCAGTTCTATACGCGCAGCCTGATCGAATCGAATATCGATGCGCTGATGACCTGCGATCCGCAGGGCCTGATCAGCGACGTCAATCATCAGATGGTGTTGCTGACGGGCCGCAGCCGCGAACAACTCATCGGCACGCCGTTCAAGACGCATTTTATCCACCCCGAGCTGGCCGACGCCGCCATCCGCCAGGTTCTGCGCGACGGCAAGGTGATGGACTTTGAGCTGGTCGCGGTGCGGCACGACGGCTTGCAAACGCCGGTGTCCTACAATGCCACCACCTTCCATGACCGTAACGACGTGCTGCAGGGCGTGTTTGCGGCCGCGCGCAATATCGTCGAGCGCAAACAGTTTGAACTCGTGCTGCAGGAAAAAAATGTCGAGCTTGAAGGCGCACGTGCCGTTGCCGAGAAGGCCAACCTGGCCAAATCCGAGTTCTTGTCGAACATGAGCCACGAGCTGCGCACCCCGCTCAATGCGGTGTTGGGCTTCGCCCAGTTAATGGAGAGCGCGACACCGCTGCCATCGCCGGCGCAAAAACTGTCAATCGAGCAAATTCTCAAGGGAGGGTGGTATTTGCTGCGCTTGATAAACGAGATATTGGATCTGGCGATGATCGAATCAGGCAAGCTTTCGATGACGCTGGAATCCGTGTCGCTGGCCGAGGTCCTGCAGGATTGCCAAGTCATGATCGCGCCACAAGCCTTGTCCCATCACATCGCGATTGATTTCCCGGTGGGCGATGAGCCGCATTATGTCCACGCTGACCGCACCCGCATCAAGCAGGTAATGATCAACTTGCTGTCCAACGCGATCAAGTACAACCGCGCTGGCGGTAAAGCCGGCGTGCGTTATGCGCCGCTGCCTGACGGGCGGCTGCGCGTTAGCGTCAGCGACACAGGGATCGGCTTGTCCGCGGATAAGCTGGCGCAACTATTCCAGCCATTTAACAGGCTGGGCCAGGAGTCCGGGGCGGCTGAAGGCACCGGCATCGGACTGGTCGTGACCAAGCAGTTGGTGGAGCTGATGGGCGGCTCGATCGGCGTCGAAAGCGTCGTTGGCGAAGGCAGCACTTTCTGGTTCGAGCTCACAAGCACATCCGCAACAGCGTCGCCGCCAAACGATGCCGCGCCTGTATTCGAAGAGCGCACCAAGGCGGCAGAACATGCTGCCTTGCGAACACTGCTCTATGTCGAAGATAATCCAGCCAATTTGAATCTGGTCGAACAGTTGATCGGACGCCGTAGCGACCTGAAGTTGCTGGCCGCAGTGGATGGTCTGGGCGGGATTGCAATAGCCCGTTCCCAGCTTCCTGACGTCATCCTGATGGATATTAATCTGCCTGGCATGAATGGACTCGATGCCATGAAGATCTTGCGCGCGGATCACCTTACCGCGCATATTCCGGTGCTGGCACTGTCTGCCAACGCCATCCAGAGCGATATTGACCGGAGCCTGAAGGCGGGATTCTTCCGCTACCTCACCAAGCCGATCAAAATAGACGAACTCATGATGGCGCTTGACGTGGCGCTGGACTACGCGGCCAGCAAGGCATCGCAATAGAAGGAGAATGATTGATGAAAGGGGTCACCAAAGGGATCAGGTTACTTTTCTATGTTGATATAAAATCACGTGTGCTACCGAACAGACCGCAGCAGCCAAAAGATTAGATTATAGGAAAATCAGATTAATAAGGAATCAAATCATGAACCAACATTTGTTGATGGCCTTCATTGGCGTGGTGACGCTTTTAGCAGGTAATGTCGGCGCAAAAGAGGTCAGTCTCGCCACGGGAGAAACCTACCGCCAGGGAGACCTCACCGTCACCTGCGGCCAAGCGATAACCGGGGATAAACCTCTGGTTCTCAAAAACTGCCAGCACTGGGACGATTTTAATGAAAAGTGCCTGTTTGAAAAAAAGACTTATGTACACAAAAATCTTGAATGCGTTGAAGAATGTCAGCACTGGGGAAAGTTCAACAGCACCTGCCATTATCAGACAAAGTGTTCTTTCTACCCGGCGCAGAAGTCATTTGTGCGAACCACCTGCGATAAGTTTGATGACTTCAACAGTACCTGTTTAAAAACAAATGATATAAAAATAACGCCTTAATACAAGAAAAAGGCGGCACATTTTCGTCTGACTCAATTCCAATGAATTAAGTGTGCCTGCGTAATCAATTTTAAAAACAATAAATCGAAATATCGCCATTCCCGCGAAGGAGGCTGTCGCAAAAGGGTATACGCCACTACCGTCATTCCCGCGAAGGCGGGAATCCAGTGCCAGCGCGGAGTAGAACAGTCAATAATTCGCACAGCACTGGATTCCCGCCAAAAGCATGTGGGAATGACGGTGGGCAGGTTCACTTCTCAAATTGATTACACGGGAACACTTAGAGAACTATTCATCGTGTAGTCTTGTCAGCTAATTTGGCAAGTTCAATTTGTGGGGAGGCTAACTGGGCACTACCTTGGCCATTGCGCCGACATAAAAAGCAGTTACCGCCGCGCCAACCATTTGTAAATCAACTGGTAACGAT
>CAMBDR010000342.1 GCA_945864765.1 Janthinobacterium lividum
CCAACTACACATGCGCTTGTTATTCACCAACATGACTGGCGCATCGCCGCAAGCACCCATGCATTCGCCTTCAATTAAAGTGATCAAGCCATCGGGTGTGGTTTCGCGGTAAGTAATGCCCAGTTTTTTCTGCAGGTATTCACCCGCACCCACGCCACCGGACAAGGCGCACGGCAAGTTGGTGCATACCGAGATTTTATATTTTCCGACCGGCTTGGTGTGGTACATATTATAAAACGTCGCCACTTCTTGCACCGCAATGGCAGGCATGCCGAGATAATCGGCCACGTCCTGCATCACTTCCGGCGGCAACCAGCCGGTTTCATCCTGCGCAATCGCGAGCGCAGCCATCACCGCTGATTGCTTTTGATCAACCGGAAATTTCGCGACCTCGCGGTCTATTCTTTTGTATGCCTGCTCTGATAACAACATAGTAGCCTCAAATTGCTAGCGGTCAATTTCGCCAAACACGATATCTTGCGTGCCGATAATGGTTACCACATCGGCGATCATATGGCCCTTGGCCATTTCATTCAAACCCGCCAAATGGGCAAAACCGGGCGCACGAATTTTTAAACGGTAAGGCTTGTTGGCCCCGTCCGAAACCATGTAAATCCCAAACTCACCTTTTGGATGTTCCACCGCTGCATACACTTCACCGGGCGGCACATGAAAGCCTTCGGTGAACAGTTTGAAGTGGTGAATCAATTCTTCCATATTCGACTTCATGCCGACCCGCGCAGGCGGTGCCACTTTGTGGTTGTCGGTAATGACCGGGCCGGGATGATTGCGCAACCATTCCACGCATTGCTTCATGATGCGGTTGGATTGGCGCATTTCTTCGACCCGCACCAAATAGCGATCATAACTGTCGCCATTTACACCCACCGGAATATCAAAGTCGAGCAAATCGTACACTTCATACGGTTGCTTTTTACGCAAATCCCACGCCACACCCGAGCCGCGCAGCATCGGGCCAGTAAAGCCCATGGCTTTGGCGCGCTCTGGCGTCACCACGCCAATACCGACCAGACGTTGCTTCCAGATGCGGTTGTCGGTGAGCAAGGTTTCATATTCATCGACATAGGTGGGAAAACGATTGCAAAAGTCTTCAATAAAGTCAAGCAACGAGCCTTGGCGGCTGGCGTTGAGTTCAGCAATCGCTTTGTCGCTACGCACGATGGAGGGGCGATGTTGCGGCATTTGCTCGGGCAAATCGCGGTACACGCCACCGGGCCGATAATAGGCCGCATGCATGCGCGCGCCGGACACGGCTTCGTAGCAATCCATGAGATCTTCACGTTCGCGGAAGGCGTATAAAAACACCGTCATCGCGCCCACGTCCAGCGCATGCGCACCGATCCACATCAGGTGATTCAAGAGGCGGGTGATTTCGTCGAACAGCACGCGAATGTATTGCGCCCGCAGCGGCACTTCCACGCCCAGCATGCGCTCGATTGCCATCACATAGGCATGTTCGTTACTCATCATGGAAACGTAATCGAGCCTGTCCATATACGGCACCGATTGCAGATAGGTTTTTTGCTCGGCTAGTTTTTCGGTGGCGCGGTGCAACAGGCCAATATGCGGATCAGCGCGCTGCACGACTTCGCCGTCCAGTTCCAGCACAAGACGTAACACACCATGCGCAGCAGGATGTTGTGGCCCAAAATTGAGGGTATAGTTTTTAATTTCAGCCATATTAATTCACCCCGTAAGATGGTTCGCGAATCACACGCGGCACATTTTCACGCGGGTCGATGGTGACGGGTTGATAGACGACACGTTTTTGCTCGGCATCGTAACGCATTTCGACATAGCCGGAAACCGGGAAGTCTTTGCGGAAAGGATGGCCGATAAAACCGTAATCGGTCAGAATGCGACGCAAGTCGTTATGGCCGTCGAACAGAATACCCATCACATCAAAGGCTTCGCGCTCGTACCAGTTGGCTGACGGCCAAATATCGGTGACGGAGGCAACCATTGGCATGTCGTCGTCAGGCGCAAATACGCGCACGCGCAAACGCCAATTATGTTGTATTGATAATAATTGAGAAACGGCCGCGAAGCGCGGGCCGTCATAACTGCCTTCGCCATAAGTTGAATAATCGACACCGCATAAATCGATCAATTCTTCAAAGCCCAGGGTGGAGGTATCGTGCAAGGCACGCATGGCGCGCAGGTAGTGGTCATGCTTGACGACCAAATTCAATTCGCCAAACGCCAAGTCCAAGCTATGCACCATATCGCCCAAAGCGTGGTGCAATGCTGCTTGCAGGGTTTCCATTTTTGTTGTCATAGATAACCCCGTTAGCGCGCAATAGTATTGGTACGGCGGATTTTATTTTGCAATTGCAAAATACCGTAGATCAGGGCTTCAGCAGTCGGTGGGCAACCGGGTACATAGATATCGACCGGGACGATGCGATCACAGCCGCGCACCACCGAATAGGAATAGTGATAATAGCCACCGCCATTGGCGCAAGACCCCATCGAAATCACCCAGCGCGGTTCGGACATTTGGTCGTACACCTTGCGCAAGGCGGGTGCCATCTTGTTGCACAGTGTGCCAGCCACAATCATCACGTCCGACTGCCTGGGCGAGGGGCGAAATACCACGCCAAAGCGATCCAGATCGTAACGCGACGCGCCCGCCTGCATCATTTCCACGGCGCAACAAGCCAAACCAAACGACATCGGCCATAAGGAGCCGGTACGAGTCCAGTTGATCAGCTTATCGGCTGTGGTGGTGATAAAACCTTCGTTTAAAATGCCTTCAATTGACATGGCTCACTCCCAATCCAGGGCTCCTTTTTTCCAGATATACCAAAAGCCGACGGCGAATTCAATAATGAACACCAGCATGGTGATAAATCCGGCCCAACCCAGGTCGCGCATCGCTACCGCCCATGGGAAGAAGAACGCGGTTTCCAGATCAAACAAAATAAATAAAATTGCCACCAGATAATAACGCACATCAAACTTCATGCGCGCATCTTCGAAGGCTTCAAAGCCGCACTCGTAAGGCGAGACCTTGGCGGCGTCAGGTTTATGCGGAGCGATGACACGCCCCAACACTTGCGGCAGGACACCGACCACGATGCCCACCAGAAGAAATAAAAGCACGGGAAAATAATTTTCGAGGTTCACGATTGGAGTCTGGTAAGTTAAACGAGTCAAGAATCAATCAAGGACTTTGATTCCACCAATAATTCAAATAGCCTGATAACCATCGCCAAGAGATTAATAACGCGATGATCAACGACTATTTTTCCCCATAAAAAAGCCAGCGCTCAATATTGCTGGCTTCTACTAAAATCTTGGTGCCGACGGCGAGAGTCGAACTCGCACAGCTTTCGCCACCACCCCCTCAAGATGGCGTGTCTACCAATTTCACCACGTCGGCATAAGGGCTGTATTTTACCCTGATTTAGCGCTGCAACGCACATCAAACCATGTTATTCGAGGAAAACTTTTGCACAAAACGCACAAACCCGGCGCACGACTTATTTTGGTACTTGGTTCACAGGTGCTGGTGCGGGTGCTGGTGCCGGAGCTGGCGCAGCGGAAGCAGATGCCGTTGCGGCCGCACTGGCAACCGCACTGGCAGCGGTGCTGGCAGCAGCTGAAGCGCTGGCAGCAGGCGCACTACCCGCCTTGGCTGCGGCAGAAGCACTGGCCTTGACTGGCAAGGCTACCCCATCCAATACGCCACCTGTGCTATGGCGATTGGTCGCAATATACGCCAACGCCAAAGTACAGGACATAAAAACCGCTGCAGCCACGCCAGTGGCCTTGGACAGAAAACTGGAAGAACCAGTCGCACCAAACAAGCTACCCGAAGCACCGGAGCCAAACGCGGCCCCCATATCAGCACCCTTACCATGCTGCAACAACACGAGGCCAATAATGGCGAGAGAAGACACCACTTGAAGCACTACAATGATCGAATATAATGAGTTCATTGCCTAAATTCCAGTCCACTAAAAGATAAATAAAAAATATGTAACACCGTTACAAAACAGTCTTACTTGGATTCTGCTGCTGCAATAATTGCCAAAAAGTCCGCCGCCTTGAGCGACGCACCGCCAATTAAACCTCCGTCAATATCCTGCATCGCCAATAATTGCTGTGCATTATCGGGCTTCATGCTACCGCCATATAAAATTGCCACTTGCGCAGCGGCCACTGGATTAAACTGCGCCATTTGCTGGCGCAACATGGCATGAACCTCTTGCGCCATGTCGGGCGTTGCCGTCCTGCCTGTGCCGATAGCCCAAACCGGTTCATAGGCGAGCACCACATTCGATAATTCATCCGGTGCCAAGGCCGCCAATAAAGCCAGCAGTTGCGCGCTTACCACATCCCGGGTTTGATTGGCTTCCCGTTCTGCCAGGGTTTCACCCACACAAACAATGGGCACCAAGCCCGCAGCCAAGGCCTGCACCGCTTTGCGCGCCACCAAAACACTGCTTTCTGCATGATAAGTGCGGCGCTCGGAGTGACCCACAATCACGTAGCGACAAGCAAAATCCTGCAACATGCCAGCCGCCACCTCCCCCGTATACGCCCCTTCTGCATGCGCCGACACATCTTGCGCACCCCAGGCGATATTGCCTTGCCCCAGCAATTGCTGGCACTGTGCCAAATACGGCGCAGGTACGCAGACTGCCACCTGACACGACCCGGATGCCACCACACCCGCACTGATGGCCGACAGCAGGGCACCGTTGGCGGCCAGACTACCGTTCATTTTCCAATTACCGACAATTAATTTTTGGCGCATAGCAATATGAATTTTTTGTATAGGATTTCAATAACCCGCCATTATAGCCCGAGCGGGGGCACCAGGTCAAATCCGGCGCAGAAAGAATCGTCATCAGCTAGTCCGCCACAATGCTTTTTGGCCTAACATTCGGCGACACTCTATTGCAAATCAACAAGCAAGATATCGCATTCCTCCGAAAATTGACATATACTCGCAGGCACGCTGGCCTTAATCGGCGTCTGATTGGCTTACTGATTGGCTTAGGGAGAGTGACCATGTTATCCATATCGCGTTTTATCGACGCTATCAATGAAAAAATCGGCAATGCCGTCAGTTGGTGCTTACTATTAGCCGTCATCATTTGCAGCGGCAATGCCTTGATCCGCTATTTATTCAATACCAGCTCCAATGCATGGCTGGAAATTCAATGGTATTTATATTCCGCCGTGTTTTTACTGGCCGCACCACTGACCCTGAAACGCGATGAACATGTGCGTATTGACGTCATCGTCAGCCGCTTTTCCAAACGCACCCAGGTATGGATTGACGTGTTTGGCTTTATCTTTTTCTTATTACCCGCTTGCCTGCTGATTTTATACATGGCTTGGCCATATGCCTTGGCCTCCATCCAAAGCGGCGAAAATTCGAATAATGCGGGCGGCTTGATTGTTTGGCCGGCCAAACTGCTGGTGCCAGTCGGATTTTTATTAATGAGCTTGCAAGGCATTTCGGAATTAATCAAGCGCATTGCTTTTTTGATGGGCAAAATCGACAGCAGCGTTTTCGACAAACATGTCGCCACCCCGGAAGATGAAATTGCCGCCATCAAAGCGGCCAATCAACTCGATTAAACGCGGAGCCAGCCCTTATGTTACCCGAA
>CAMBDR010000343.1 GCA_945864765.1 Janthinobacterium lividum
AGGCGTAATCGGGCGCGTGAAATAGCGGCTGGCCATTTCGCACAGGTAATTAATTTCATCCTGCTCGATTTTGACCTGGCCGGGGTCGCCTTTATATTCCAGATCGGTGGTGCCGATCAGGGTGAAGTCGGTTTGATAGGGGATGGCAAAAATAATCCGTTTGTCCGGATTTTGAAAGATATAGGCATAAGGGTGATCAAAAATGCGCGGCACCACGATATGGCTGCCTTTAATCAGGCGCAAACCGATGCGCGCCTCGCCCGTTTTGTGCTGCTGTCCCAGGCCTTCTGCGGCAGCCTCGGTATCGGCCACGGCATTGGCAAATTGTGCCGCCCATGGGCCAGCCGCATTCACAATCGCACGGGCGGTAATTTGAAATGGCTCGGCCCCCTCACTTTGCAAGGTGGCTTGCCATTGTTTGTGGTCCGCGCTACGCTCAACCGACAGACAACGGGTGCGGGTCATGATTTGCGCGCCGCGCTCTTGCGCGTCCAGTGCGTTTAACACCACCAAACGCGCATCATCGACCCAACCGTCAGAATACACAAAACCACGGCTAAAACCGGGCTTGAGCGGCTCACCCGCCTCATGTTGCTTCAATGAGATACCGCTGGAACCGGGCAAAAACTCACGCTTGGCCAAATGGTCGTACATAAACAAACCACAGCGTATCATCCAGGCGGGCCGCTGGTTGGCATCATGTGGCATCACAAAACGCAGGGGAGAAATAATATGGGGGGCAATGCGCATTAACACTTCACGCTCTTGCAGCGCCTTGCGCACCAATTTGAATTCGTAATATTCCAGATAGCGCAAACCGCCATGGATCAATTTGGTGGATGCCGACGAGGTATGCTGCGCCAAATCATGTTGCTCACACAGCAACACCCGCAGGCCGCGCCCCACTGCATCACGCGCGATACCCACCCCGTTAATACCCCCGCCAACGACCAATAAATCGACCGTGGGGGATGTTCGCTGATTGTTTGCTTGGATTGAGGACATTTGTCTATTCGTAAGTTATGGATGCGAAGAAAATAATGCGAAGAAAACCTTCTGCAGTCATTTGGAGCTTACATTTTACGCTCATCCGAAAAAAAATCAACAAATATTTATTCGCAAAAGTTCGATATTTTTCCTATTTGTTCGTTTATACTAGGCGCTATCTTGATCTAACCACTATCCAACATGATCCCTCGTCACCGCCAATTACTCGACTATATCCGCCAAAATGGCGATACGTCGGTTGAAGTACTCACTAAAGTGTTAAATGTTACCGCACAGACCATTCGGCGCGATATTCGTGAGCTGGAAGACGCACAAGTGTTGGCCAGATACCACGGTGGCGTGGGTTTACCCTCCACGGTGCAAAATATTGACTATGCGCAACGCAAGGTGATGCATAGCGATGCCAAGCGCCACATTGGGCAAACGGTGGCGCAACATGTTGAACCGGGGCGCTCCCTGATATTGAATTTGGGCACCACCACCGAAGAAGTGGCGCGTTCCCTGTTGCAACATAAGGGCATTCGTGTGGTGACCAATAACTTGAATGTGGCCCTGATTCTGGCTGGCAACCCGGAAGCCGAAGTGATTATTGCCGGCGGCGTGGTGCGCCATCGCGATCATGGCGTGGTGGGCGAAGCTACGATTGATTTCGTGCGCCAATTTAAAGTGGATATCGGCATTATTGGCGTCTCGGGAATCGAAGCGGATGGTACCCTGCTTGACTACGACTACAGCGAAGTGCGCATCGCACAGGCGATTATCGAACAGTCGCGCGCGGTGTGGCTGGTGGCTGACCACACCAAATTCTCGCGCCGGGCGCTGGTGCGGCTGGGGCATATCAGCCAACTGGACAAGCTTTTTACCGATAAAGCGCTCTCGCCTGAAATGGCGCAAACCTTTTTGGCGGCGGGGGTGGAGGTGGTGATAAGCGACCCGGCAACCACGCTAGCGGCAAGTGATTGAGGTAGGCACTGCCACTTACCATGCGCAACCATGACAATTATCGATGCAATGATGATTTCAACGCCAGGGTGCCAGTAAACTGTCCAGACTGACGGTCTGCGTCACAACGGGCGGTGCCAGGCTTTGCTGCTGTTTCGCCCGCAGCGAATTGAGGTGCGCCACATTGGCCTGATTTTCCGGTGCCAATGCCACCGCATCACTGGCCGCCTGGATGGCTTCATCAAGCTGGCCCAGCGCTTGCAACATGCCGCTTTTATGCGCATGGTAGTTGGCATTGGCCGGATCGAGTTCAAGCGCCGTCAATATGGCCTTGAGCGAAGCTTCGGGCTTGTCATTGCGCCATAATAAATTGCTGTGATAGCCCCAAAAACCATGATTATCCACTACTAGCTCAAGCACCCGGCCAGACGCTTGCAATGCCTCATTGAGCAAACCAATATGGAGCAGACCAAGGCTCAGGTGGTAGTGCAATTCCGGGTTATCTGGTGCCAAAGCCAGCGCCGCATGCATGGATGGAATGGCTTCATAGTCGCGGCCCAGCTGGCCCAATATCTGCGCTTTGCGAAAATGCAAGGCCCCGATGCCATCATTGATTGCCAGCGCTTTTTGCGTAACGAAAAGCGCACTGCTTAACTTATTGCGGCTCAGCAAGGCCGTGCCCAGGTTAAACAGATACGCGACCGACTGGCCTTTGGCCTTGGCAAAATCAAAGCCCTCGCACGAAGCCTGATCCAGCACCATCAGCTCAAGCTGCGCCAACAAACCCGCTTCCAGCAAACAAGCGCTACCCGGTTGCCCGGCATAGGGCAATTTAATCACCTTGGCATGGCCCTCCGGAATCAAACCCAGCAACGGCGCAAGGTGACCACTGTCGGCGCTCTTGTTATCAAAAAAAATGAAGAATTGGCAGTCAGGGCTGATGTCAACACCGGCATCAGCCCGATACTGCGGCGAAACCAGCAGCGCCCGGCTCGGCTTGAATATGCCGGAAAATGCCAGCGCGGCATATGCCCCCAGCGCGGTGCCATACGCCACGATCTCCCCATACTGCCGCCGGGCCTCCAGATTGGCCAAAGCCTTGAGCAAGGTCGGGGGAAGCGATTGAAACCAATCATCGTTATTGATTTTAAAGGCCAGCACATCAAAACCATGCTGCAACAGGCGCGCACCCTCATCCGGGTTGCCGCTTAAACTGCCCGACAATACTGGCGAAAAAACCAAGGCCAGTTTTGCGCGGGAGCCAGCAAAATATTCGACGCAAATGGCGTCGGTTTGATACAGGATGCGACTTATCATGATTCAATCTTTTGTCAATGGTCAAAAACCGGGCGCTGCATGCCCTGTTTGGGCAGCGCACGCAAGTATAACAAAATACTGACTTGAGATGCCACGCGCTACCTGCGATCCTGTGGCGGCAGGTGGATAATGCCGCGCCGCAAGGCCGTGACCACCGCTTCGGTGCGGTCTTGTGCGTCCAGCTTTTCCATAATCGCGGTCACATGCGCCTTCACCGTGCGTAGTGACACAAACAACTGGTCGGCAATTTCCTGATTGCGCAAACCCGTGGCCATAAATGCAACCACTTCATACTCCCGCGCCGACAAACCGTGTTCGTCCACCACGTCCAGCAAGGCCGCCATTTTGGGCGAAAGCCAGCGCCCACCCGCATGCACGGCGCGTACCGCTTCCAGCACTTCACTACCGGGTGCGCCCTTGGACAGAAAGCCATTGGCCCCCGCAGCCAGTACCGCGCGCACATCGGCATCACCATCGAGCGAGGTAAGGGCAATCAAACCGGCCTTGGGGTAGGCGGCGCGAATCGCTTTAATGGTGGCGATGCCGTCTTGCCCCGGCATGCGCAAATCGATCAGGGCCACGTCGGGTAGCAGGCTGGCAAACAGGGTCACGGCAGTCAAGCCGTCGCCCGCTTCGCCCACGACCTTGAATTCGGGATACTCGTCAAACAAGGCATGCAACCCATCCCGCACGATGGGGTGGTCATCGACCAGTAAAACCTGGATGGCTGGTACGTCTGTCATGAATCCTCCTGCAAAATTGGCAAACCGGGGAAAATCGAATCAGATGAGCATCAGATAAGCGTTTGCTGGCACATTCGCCAGCGATTATGCCTGATTTTGGCCGATATTGCCTGATTATGCAGCGTACCCACAAAAAAAATGGCACCCGTCAATTTCTGACCGGTGCCAAGTACCAAGTGCGCCTGTGCAATCAATTTTAAAAACGAAAGCCTATCACATCGCGGAACGCCGCCCGACGAGGGTCGCCCCGTCATTCCCACATGTCTCAAATAATTTTGCAGCGGCGCACTTGGCGTGGCTTAGCGTGTCTATCGCAACTTAAACACGCTACACAATTACAGCGCCGGGCCTTTCACGATCAAAGACGACGTGGCTTTACTGACGCCCGGTTGGAAACCGTTGCTATCGGCCGTCAACACCGTTTTTGTGCCAGTGAAATTATCGCCACTGTATAGCTCCAGGGTATAACCGGCGGGCACTTTGGCCGATGCCAAATCATTCTTACCAATGCCTTTGCGCTGCAAATCGGCAAGCGGATAACTGCCCGGACTGAGTGTGGCGCTGTAGCCGCCTTGCTCAGCATGCTGAAACACCGTGACGCCGCCACTTGGGTCAGCAAGCGTAAGCGTTTTTGTCGGGAAAAAGCCCGCAACTTCAACCCGCACCTTCGTCAGCGCCTTGGCCGCATCAGCCTGTTGCGCTTGCCCTTCCGGCACACCGCACGGCACACCGAAGCAAGTCAACCTTGGATTCGAATATTTTGGAATTTTGTCCGTCTTAAACACAGTCGAATAAGCCATGATGGTGGAAAACTTATTAACGACGCCATACCCAAGGCCATAATCATAGCGGGCACCTGCCGTATCGCCTTGGCGGCGCGAGTGATTCAAACCCATGCCATGGCCCAATTCATGCGCCATGGTTAGCGGACCGCAGGCTGGCCCCACCACTGAGAAGGCGTATTCCTTAGTCACACTCATGGTAGCCGATCCGCAAGCACCGGACTTACTAATCTGCACCACAAAATCTGCCCCAACTGCGGTGCGGCGGTCAGCAACCTTGGTATTGGCTCGCAGACTCCTGAGCACATCTCCCATCTCGGTAGCGGTATCATTATTTGGCATCACGCCCACCAGACGCCATTGGATATCCACCTTGCTGTTTTCATTAACCGCATTCATTTGGTTAACCCAACCCTTCATGGCGGTCGCGACTTGATCATCAAAATACGTCTTACTGTAATTATCATACGTCACCAGCAAATCAACTTGCACGGCAGAGGCTTGCGCTGCGATTAACGCAAAAGGCAGGGATGCCAACAAAGGCTTGATATTCATTCTCATTTTCGTTTTCATTTTCATTCCTTGGTTCTAAATTGAAATTATTTATAGAATGGACTTTGCTGCGTGCCAGGCACAACCAAATTGATGCCTGCCGCATGACTCATCCGACATGACCCAGTTTTCCGTTGCAACTTCCAGCGTCGCACTTAGCCAAAAACAACGATACGGCAAGCACTTCTTTTCCGCAATTAGCCGAAAGGTTAATTCTGATGCTGTCATCAGCGACAGAGAGGGTGACACCCGTGTTTTAGTATTTTCAATAATGAAACAGTATTTTTACATTATACTTAGTT
>CAMBDR010000344.1 GCA_945864765.1 Janthinobacterium lividum
AACCGGTTTTGGGTGCTACATGACGGGCGGCTGGAACAATGGCTGGATGCGGATAGTGCCTATCAACGCCTGTATCAAGTCAATGAGCACGCCAATGCGCAGGGGAGTGGGGCGGTGCCGCAAGCCAGCTCGCAAGCAGCACTTCAGGCCGATCAGCAAGCCGATCAGCAAACTGGGCAACAAGCTGAGCAACTAGCCGAGCAACTAGCCGAGCAACAACTGCGCCGTTTATGCGAACTGGAACAATTGCTGGCCGACGATTTGGCACGCAAGCCCAAGCACCAAAAACCGCATTGGCAGCAGCAATGGCGTAGCGAAATGGCGCATCTGAACGCTCTATTGGGCTTGGAGTGTACTTAAGGCGGTACGCACTTTTTCCAATAACTCGCTCAAAAATTTGGGTAAGTCAGGCTGTTTGGCTTCCAGCAGCTTGACACTCTCTTGCAACATCGCACGGCGCTCGGCGGGTTTGATGTCGCCGCCTTCCAGCAAGCCAATTTTACCCATCAAATTGGCTTGCACCAATTTATATTCATCAATCTTGAGCTTATCGGCCAGATGCGTGGCAATGGCCAAGGCCGACTGGTAATTGCTCAGTGCGGCATCGGGTAATGCCAGATTGCTTTGCAAATCAGCGATGCGGTTTTGAATGAAAATGATTTGCCCTTGAACCGTGGGGTCATCGTCATCCTTGGGTCCCGCCAACTGTTGGCGCAACATTAACGCAGCATTGTATTGTGCCAGCGCATCTTCACCTTTGCGCTGAAATTGGTATAAATCGCCAATGCGTTGATAAATGGCGGCCATATGGCGCTGCCATTCGGGTTCTTTGGGGGTGGCGGCATTGCGTTTGGCTGCCATCGACAAAGCCGTTTTATAGCTCTGCAAAGCGGCTTCGAGTTGCTTGGCGCGCAGCCAGGCATCCCCAAGGCGGGTGCCATTATTGATGGCGATGGTGGGCCACATTTTGGCGCTGGCATAAGTTTGCGCAAGTTTTTGCAGCAGCACCTGCGCCGCTTGTAAGCTGGTGCTGGCTTCGGTAAATTGCCCTTGCTCATACTGCATCGCCCCCAGTTTTTGCCAGGCTTGGGCGGCGTAAGTTTGCCAAAGCAAATTGTCGGCATGTTCTTTCAAGAGCGCTTGCCAAATAGCCAGCGAAGCCTGGTAATTGCTTTGCGCTTCGGGCAGCTTGTTCAGTTCTGCCAGCGCATCACCAACATCGTCCAGGGCGGTGGCCAGTTGATGTTGGGCCAAGGCATCTTTAGGCTGGGTTTTGAGGGTTTCTTTGGCTTGGCTTACCAGCCGTTGGTAAAGTTTTTCTGCCGCTTCACTCTTTTTTTGGATATGCGCACTATCTGCCGCCGCTTGCAGCACGCCAAAATGGTTGGGGTTGAGCGCCAAGGCTTTTTCGAGGGTCGTGTTGGCAGCAGCAAAATCGAAAGTGCGTTGCAAGGCAGCTTGCGCGCGCAAGGCGGTGGCTGGCTCGCCATTTTTTTCCGTGCGCGTCAATACAGCAATTGCTGGTTCGGGGCTGCCTTGAAGTAAAGACGAAGCCGCATGCCGTTCGCTGATACTGGCCTCAAGCTGGCTACCCTGCTTAAAAATCCATTGCACCGCCCATGCCAATTCATTAATCTGGCGCTTACGAAACACATCGCCCGTATCGGCCTGGCGGGGCAATTGTTTGGCTTGTTCTTTATCGATGAGGCGCTGTTTTTCAAATAGGTTGAATATCGTTTCAGCGCTTTTGGGGTCGGCACATTGTTTCAGCATGGCCAGCGTGACGCGTTCTTCACTCACTTGGGCTATTTCGCAGGGCAAGCTCCAGGGACCAGGTTCGGCGTTTTGCGCCTGCGCAGGCGCGTGGGCGAGCAGGGCGAAGGAGCCAGTGAGGGCGCTGGCAAGGGCTGCCAGCTTGGTTGATAATCCGGCAAAATCGGGTAATTTCAAGCGCATCATGTGACTCTCTCAATTAAATTAAAACCAGGCGAAACCAAAGATAGCGGCGCTGCCAAAGCGGCTGCTGAGTGTAGCATAATTTATTTTTACTGTTTGCGCTGCTTGATTTGGCTTATCATCGTATATCCTTGTGGTTCAAGAAAAAACAATGCAACAGGAGACTATTCATGTTAATTAACTGCGTGGCGTATCAGGATGGGAAAAAGCTGGCTGACATTACGGTTGAAGCGATCAGCGATTATCTACTCATGCCCGGCTGTTTTGTTTGGGTGGCGATAAAAGATGCCGATGATGCCGAACTGGCGAAAATGCAGGAGGAATTTAACTTACATGCGCTGGCGGTGGAAGATGCCAAGCGCGGCCACCAACGCGCCAAGGTGGAAGAATATGGTACGTCCCTGTGTGCGGTGGTAAAAACGGTGGAGGTGCGCAAGGATCAGTTTGAAGTAGGCGAAGTGGGGGTGTTTGCCGGGCCAAATTATGTGCTGTCGATTCGCAACCACAGTGAAATCGGCTTTTCTGAAGTGCGTGCGCGTTGTGAAAATGAACCGGAATTATTAAAGCTGGGCGCCTCCTTTGCGCTGTACGCCTTGCTTGACGCTGCGGTAGACCGATATTTCCCGCTGGTGGATCAGCTTGAGAGCGAGCTGGAACTGATCGAAGAAGGTATTTTCTCACCCGGTGGCGAGCGCGCCAGTATTCAACAGTTATATCAATTAAAACGCAAGGTCATGCAATTGCGACATGTGGTTTTGCCCTTGCTGGAAGCGGTGGGCAAATTGCATGGTGGCCGGGTGCCACCGCTGTGCGTGAATTCGCAAGAGTATTTCCGCGATGTATCCGACCATTTACAGCGCATTAACGGCGCGCTCGACACCATGCGTGAAACCATCGCCACGGCGATGCAGGTGAATCTGTCGCTGGTGGCGATTGAAGAAGGTGAAGTCAATAAACGGCTGGCCGCGTGGGCGGCGATATTTGCCGTGGCCACCGCCTTTGCCGGCATCTGGGGCATGAACTTTAAACATATGCCCGAGCTGGAATGGGAGTTTGGCTATCCGGCGGCCTTGACGGTGATGTTTCTGGTGTGTAGTGTGCTGTATCGGCGCTTCAAGCGGACGGGGTGGGTGTAGGCAATGGCTGCGCCAGGCTGGATCAGCCGAGGTAAATAAAGTGGGTTTGGCATGTAAAAATCGACCAATGATTGGGCGATTTTTGACGGTGGATATGGTGCCTTTGGTTTGCGGGGGGTGTTTGACATGCTTTGTTTGACATGCGGCGTTTGATTCGCTAACGCAACGCTGGAAATTTTGAACTGCTTGGTGTAGACTCGCTTCATCATGAAACCACAAACCACCTACGATTTTATATTGGATAAATGGACACCGCAAACGCTGCCCATGGCACGGTTTTGTCAGTATCTGGAGCAGTTGGTGTTGTTGTTTGGTAATAAAGAGGCAGTGCATTTTGATGCCCTGCGAGCCGGTAGCGCGATACAGCAAATCAGTGTCGATGCGGTTGCGCTGCCACAAGTGCAAGCCAGGGTGAGCCTGCTGGGGCAAGCGGATGCGCCGGGGGATATCAAAAAAATTCAGCGTGCCATTAACCGCATGCTACAAGAGGATGATTGCAGCGCCACGCTGAAGGTGAAAGGCGAAGCCACTGCCTGGCAATTTTTGGGCCATAAGATACCCCTGACTGAAGAAGTGGTCGTGCATGAAGCCGGGCAACTCGATGGGGAGGTGATTCGGGTGGGTGGCAAAGATGACAGCGTGCCGGTCTGGCTAAAAGACTGCAATGGCAGCATCTATAAATGCACGGCCAATAAAAGCTTGGCGCGCGAATTGGCACAATGGCTTTTTGGGCCTGTGCTACGGGTGAGCGGCAATGCCAAATGGCGGCGCAATGCCGAGCAGGTGTGGTTGCTGGAAGAATTCATTATTAAAACCGTGGAACCATTGGATCAGGATGATTTGATTTCTGTGGTGGCGCAGTTGCGTGCCGTCCCAGGTAGCGATTGGAATAGCATGGAAAATCCGCAACAAGTCTTGCGCGCATTGCGGGGTGATGAATGATTGTCGTGTTTGACAGTTCCGTGCTCATTGACCTGTTTAACCCGAATCTGAAAGGCGATTTGCGGGGCAAGTTGGATGATTTATTGGCATCCCTGCAAAAAAGCCGCATTTGATGTGGATTTCGACCAAGGTTGCAATGGCTTGAGGTACATGGCCATGAGTCGTTCAGGTAACCACTTGGGTAGCAAATCCTGTTCTGTGCGTGTGCTGCGGCGTCAAACCGCCGATAAATACCCTATAATACGCCGTTTGGCGCATCGCACATTTTTAATCATTTCTGCCCCGGCGTCCCGTTAGCCGCTTCTCCAATCAAGGAAATCCCGTTTGAATACCGAAGTCGTCACCCTCACCCAGCTTGAAAGTCATCTGTGGGAATCCGCCAACATCTTGCGCGGCCCGGTTGATGCGGCTGATTTTAAGACCTATATTTTCCCGCTTTTGTTTTTCAAGCGCATTTGCGATGTGTGGGACGATGAATATCAAGAAATTATGGTTGAATCGGGCGATGAGCAATTAGCCTGTTTTCCCGAATCGCACCGTTTTCAAATTCCTGACGACTGCCACTGGAATGACGTGCGCAGCAAAGCCGCCAATGTTGGCAGCGCCTTGCTGCGTGCCTTGCGTGAGATCGAAAAGGCCAATCCTGATTCGCTCTACGGCGTGTTTGGTGATGCGCAGTGGTCCAACAAAGACCGCCTGTCCGATTCCCTGTTAAAAGACCTGATCGAACACTTTTCCATGCTGCCGCTGGGTAATTCTCATGTCAGTTATTTTCCTTGCACTTTTGATTTTTGCAATCATTTTACTTTCTTGGATTCTGCCGCCACGAAAACGATCAGTTCGATTTTCATCTCGGAGGAGCGCGCCACCACTATCCGGTTTTCCTCAGGCCAAGCCCGAATGGGTTAAACCAGCAATATTGAGATTGCATGAACAATTAGGCGTTAGCCATAGGAAATTGGCCGATGCATTCAACCACCTTTATTTTGCTTCAACCGGGGTTTCGGTAGGGCGGACGTGGGTTCGGGAAATGCTAATAAAGCATGAATATGAAAAATTACACGTTCAAAAGACTTTGAAGCATCGTATTCCCCCGCGCTTGAAAAGAAATGTCGTTTGGGGAATAGACACCACTTACGTTCGCGATGCGGGAATGGCCCAGCATATTGTTTTGGGCATGATCGACCATGGGTCGAGACTGAATGTTTTATTGCAGCAAGTGAAGCGTTTCAATGCGTGGCCGTTTTTGGGATACTTGTTTTTGGCGATTGGCATGTATGGCAAGCCAAAGGCTATCAAAATGGACAACTGCCAAGTGTTTCGGTCAAAGCTGGTCAAGCGGGTTTGCGCATGGGCGGGTGTGCGACTGCGTTTTTCTGAGTCGGGAAAGCCCTGGCAAAATGGCCGGATTGAGCGATTTTTTGGGACTTTTAAAGCGGCATTGCAAAGATATGTGATTCAAGATGGCCGCCATTTGGTGCAATCTATTGAGCAATTTCGGTTCTGGTACAACGTGACGCGACCGCACCAGCACTTAAATGGATTTACGCCAATGAATGTTTGGTGTGGGCATGATCCGTTGCGCAGCATTCCCAAGAAAGTGGCGAT
>CAMBDR010000345.1 GCA_945864765.1 Janthinobacterium lividum
GCAAACGGGTAGCCCTGCAATAAAATATTCATCGATTCGATCAAATTGCGGGTCAACACCAATTCTTCCGCCGCCACCCCGCACAGTTGCGCCAGTTGCTGCATGACGGCGGCAAATTCCTGCGGAAAGGCTTGCCGCATAAAATACGAAGTCGCTTGATTGACGTGGGTTTGATGGCGCAAAAATGCCGCAAACACGGGCTTGGCCAGCATGCCAAAATAGCCGTTTTCAAGGTTGATGAAGTCGGTTGGCGGGGTAAATTCGGCGCGGATGGCAGCCCACCCGGCTTCGTCATCACAGGCCATCTCTGGCGCAGGCGCAGGCATCATTCGTTCGTTCCCTCTTGCGCGGCCAATTCTTGCTGCAGGCGCTGCATCTCTTGCATCATCGCCAGCGGAAAATCGGCCTCGGCCCAGGCGCGGTGTTGCCCGTTGGCATAGGCCTTGGCATTGATGGCATAGGCAAACGCATTCAGGCGGTTGCGCGCGTAATTGTTTTGGCTGCGTACCACTTTGCCGGGCGTACCCATGACGATGGAATTGGCCGGAATGATGGTGCCTTCCTTTAAATAAGTATGCCCGCCAATAATGCAGTTGTCACCAATCACACAACCATCCATGATGGTGGAATTGATGCCGATCAGGCAGTTGTCGCCGATGGTGCAACCGTGGATGGTGCAGTGATGGGTGATCGAACAATGGCTGCCGATAATGGTCGGCGTGCGGTCACCTATATGCAACATCACAAAATCCTGAATATTGCTGTAAGCGCCGATCACAATTTCCTTGTGCTCGGAGCGCGCTACCACATTCATCCAGATCGAGGCATGTTCATGCACCGTGATTTTGCCAAATAACAGCGCCGATTCATGGATAAAAGCGGCTTGCGAACATTCAATCTCAGGGCCAGTGGGGCGCATAAGGGGTTCCTCATGAATTGGGTTGATTGGGTTGATTGGGTTGCCAGGGTTGTCTGGAATGGAAATATAACACGTTAAAAACCTGCGCGGATTGATTTTTGACTATTTGTAAATGGATTGTCATATTCCTGTCTTTATTATGGGTTAGGATGGTCAATTTTTGACAAGAGGCAAATAGCATGTTTTACAAAACAAAATCATCATCGGTATTTGGCGTTGGGTCTTTATTGGTCGCACTAATGCTGACAGGGTGTGGTGGCGACGGCGATGTTTCGTCGGTTTTGCCGGCGAAAGTGGTGATTGGGCATCGGGGCGCTTCGGCTTTGCGGCCTGAGCATACGATAGCCGCCTATACCGTGGCCATTGACAGCGGCGCGGATGTGATTGAACCCGATCTGGTGCCCACCAAGGATGGGGTTTTGGTGGTGCGCCATGAAAATGAAATTTCCGGCACCACCAATGTGGCCAGCAAACCGGAATTCGCAAGCCGTAAAACCACAAAAATTATCGATAATGTCAGCCTGACCGGGTGGTTCACCGAAGACTTTACGCTGGCCGAATTAAAAACGCTACGCGCCAAGGAACGTATCCCGCAAAATCGGCCCGGCAATACGCAGTACGATGGTCAGTTTGAAATCCCCACCTTTCAAGAAGTGATCGATCTGGCGCGTGCGCGTACCCGTAGCGATGGCCGCACGATTGGCATTTACCCTGAAACCAAGCACCCCAGTTATTTTAAATCGATTGGTTTGGCGCTGGAAAAACGCCTGGTTGATCAATTGCACAGCAATGGTTATCGTGGCTCGAAAGCGCCGGTGTTTATTCAATCGTTTGAAGTGGCGAATTTGAAAGAAATCCGTGCCATGACCGATTTGCCCATCGTTCAGCTTTTGTCTGCCTCGGGCAAGCCGGAAGATTTTCGTCTGGCAGCAGATAGCCGCACCTATGCCGATATCGCCAGCGCAGCCGGTTTGCGTGACGTGGCGCTCTATGCCAATGGCGTTGGCCCCGCCAAGGATATGATTATTCCACGCGATGCGCAAAACAATTTGGGCACGCCAACCAATCTGGTGCGCGACGCGCATGCGGCGGGTCTGGTGTTGCACCCTTACACCTTCCGCCCGGAAAACCCGTTTTTGCCAGCCAGTTTGCGCAAGGGGGAGGTTACTTCGCTCACTCAGCGTGGCGATTTGGCGGCGGAAATAACGCTATTTTTACAAGCCGGGGTCGATGGCGTGTTTACCGATGATCCCGCCATCGGGCGTGCCGCGCTGGATGCTTATCTGAAAAAATAAGCAGCGCCCAAGGGGAGCGTGGGCCTACGATCCATTTTCCCCTTGGGCTTGATGCCTGGCTGCGGGTTACGGCTTATTGCGGACGGTAGCTAACCGTCAGATTGTAAGTGCCCGCGCTGTAACCATACACCAGGACATACGCATCGCCATTCGCTGTATAGGTGACGCTACAAGTTTCGGTGGCGGTGGAGCCTGCCGATTTGCAAGTATAGGTGGTGGTAGTCGGTACGCTGGTTTTACGCACGTACAAATCCATGTCACCCGTGCCCGTGGTGCTGGCCTTGATTGCGCCGCCTGCACCCACTTTGAAGGGGCCGAACGATTTGCTGGCGCTTTTTGCCAGGCTACCGGTAAATTTCTCTACCCTGTCTGCCGGTGGCAGTACGCCAGGGCCATCGCTGCCCAATTCGATCGCAAACGACGCGGCCAGTTTGGAAAACTTTAAGGCATGTAAGGCTTGGCTACCCATGTTGGCAAAGGTGTCGTTGACGGTGTGAATGTTTTTGTTGTCACCCGCAAATGACGATTCAAACGGCATCGATGCATAGAAGCCGTTGCTGGTCCAGGAGGCATGATCCGAACAACCATAATTACACACGTCACGGCCAATGGTCAGCGTTGGCTGATAGGTTTTGATCAGGTTTTCGACGAAGGTATTTTGCGCACTGTCGGTATAGTCGGTAAAGATGTAGATGTCGTTGGCGGACCCTTTAAAGTTGGTCATGTCCAACTGCATTACGCCGACCACGTTGACGTTATTGGCCTTGAAATTGGCCGCAATTTCTGCCGAACCGCGCAGGCCCACTTCTTCTGCCGCATAGGCCATAAACTTGATGGTGCGGCGTGGTTTGAAGCCGCTGGCCAACATGGCGCGATAGGCTTCGGTCATGCTGGCAATGCCGGAAGCATCATCATCGGCCCCCGGTGCCAGCGTGGTTTCGCTGGTGCCGCCGGAGTTGATGGAATCCAGATGGCCACCGATGACCACTACTTCACTGGCGTTGTCGGTGCCGTTAATGGTGAGAATGACCGATTTTTGCGCCCAACTGGGGTGGGTAAATTGCGCTACCGAAATATCGCTGCGGCCCGCGCTGGTGGCCATGGTTTGCCATTTGTTCAGGAGCCAGGTGGAAGCACCAGTGCCGCCGCTGGTGGTGTAATAGCGGTTTTTAAAGCCCGTGGAGAGGTCGGTAATGGTCTGGGCGATATTGCTGGCTGCCATTAAAGGCAATGCCGCGTTGACGGCGGTGGCATTGTCCAGTGTGTAGCTGGGGCGCACTGCCGCCAGTGATGGCGCAACGGTAGTTTGGTTGAGTGCAGTTTGGCCTGCTGCCTGGGTCGGGTGGTACACATAACCACCGCAGCGGTGCGATTTGCTATGCAGGGATTCTGAAAAAGCGGGTAATAACGCTTCATCCACTTGTACCAGATGCACTTTTTCCTGTTTCACCAAGCCAGTGCTGCCATTGTTGATGACTTTGCTGGCGGTAGCCGTAGCGCTGGGGGCCAGGGCTTGCAAATGGGAGTAAGCTTCATCGCCCACGGTGATCCAAACTTTTTTTCCTGCGGCCATGCTGGTGTTGCTAAAACCCAAGGTGCTGGCGACCAAAAGGGCGAGAACTGCCGGACGTGCGACCACGCGAATTACATTTTTCATTGAATTGTCTCTCTATCTTATTTTGATATGGGGCGAACCCCGATTTTTCAGTCTTGATTTATGTTGATCAATGACTGTCTCGTAAATGAATGGTGACTTGCGTCAGTCATTCAAATTCAGTGCGTTGTGGTCTGAGCCACATTTTAGTTTGGTAATACTAAACGACTTCATAAATTTAGGCAAGGGTTGTGTGGCGTTTTTTTGGCAATCCGGTCAAAAATGCCAACACCACAATCACATGGCCTTCGGCAAACCGGGTACGGGCCTGTAAGCGGCTGATGTCATGCAGGTGTTTTTCACTGGCCCCCATGCTGCCATAAACCCTTCTTTGCACGGGTACAATTGTCCAACAAACGGTTCAGATTGTGGCTCGCTGCGCGATCGCAATCCAACCATATTCGTTAGGCAGCATTCGAGTTGTTGTAGACAAGTGTTCCGAGGTACTGATGTAGCGCCTTTGGGAAAGGGTAATCGGACCAAATTTCATTGTAGACCTTCACACCGCTCTTATTCAAAGCAGTCGAAACCGCATCGAAGATTGCCTTTCCGAACACGAATTCGTCACAATTGAATTTTACGATGGATCGCGTTTCAAAATCTTTGCCTGAAAAGGGCAAATAGAATTCCGAGATTTCGAAATCAAATTGTTCAGAATGTGCGTCGTGCTCTGCTGTGAACAACCATTGTGTCTGAGTGCCATGGAATTTAAAGGAGAGGCTTTCAAAGCCCGTAAGCAATGTAATTGCCGCAAGGATTAGCTGCGTTATTCCATCCGAGTCATACGCTATCGTGAATTCATGGTTTCTTCGCGCGGGCCTGAAAATGCAACGTGCCCAAGCACCCTGCTCCAATTCGACGGTTATCTTAAGGGACATTATGTAAATTTCTTGGCTTGGATGGCGTGCGGCAATCTCGCCCTATGCCGCCTAACGTCCCCTTGCCGGAGTGGTTGGGCTGGGGCGCGCAGGCGAGAGCGTTGAGAACACATATGACTAAGGGATGTTGTCCGTGCGATTCTATAGCGCAGCATGTCATATTTTGCGTGCCGGCCTATTCGGTCGATGTGCGCTACTGCCCAGCTTGCCATTGCGGCCAAGCTCAATCTTGAATGGGAAGTGTGCTCCCCAGCGGCGTGCTCTACTTTACGCAGAAGTGAGTCCTTCTCGTGTTGAGGCATCGTGGGGTGCTTTGCAATATCTGTTTCGAGGTCGTCGGCCATCTCGTACAGCGTGTCAAGTTCCGTTTTTGCGGCTTCCCAATCTCGCTTGAAGCCTTCGGATTGGGCTACTAGAGCCTGATCATGCAAGTCTTGCATTTGTTGATTAATGCTTTTTGTCATGGCTGACCTACTTGTTTGCTGTTGAATGGGGATGATATGACTGCACTGGGTGTGCAAAAGGCATAACATTTTTGTTCACCGGCTCGCCGAAGGCGAGGCCGGTGCAACAAAGGGTTAGGCGTCACGTCGGAAACTCCTGTGCTAACTTTAGTTGAAACTGCACTTCATATTCAAAGAGACTGACGTTTGGTATGACAGTAGCAGCATGCCTAAGGTTATCCGTTATCTCTTTCGCGACAATGAGGCCATGGACCGCTCTTTCCGCTCCAAACGTTTGACGCAACCAACCCATATATCTGGCGAGTTGCCCGATCGCGTGATCTGGGCTACGCGAACGCTTAAGCTCAAAGACGAAGAATGCTCCATCTTGATCAACTGTCAATATGTCAATAATTCCGGCGGGCGTTACGAATTCGACGCCGGACCG
>CAMBDR010000346.1 GCA_945864765.1 Janthinobacterium lividum
CATTTCAGCAGACAAGATCAAGGAACCGGGGTTCACGTAGTCTTTGCCAGCATATTTTGGCGCGGTGCCATGCGTGGCTTCAAACATCGCAACCGAGTCAGAAAGATTGGCACCCGGCGCAATACCAATCCCACCCACTTGTGCTGCCAAGGCGTCGGAGATGTAATCACCATTCAAGTTAAGTGTTGCGATAACGCTATATTCGTTAGGACGTAACAAAATCTGTTGCAAAAATGCATCAGCAATCGAATCTTTGACGATAATTTCGCGTCCGGTTTTTGGGTTCTTGAATTTGCACCATGGACCACCATCAATCAACTCGGCACCAAACTCTTTTTGCGCCAATTCATACGACCAGTCACGGAAACCACCTTCAGTGTATTTCATGATGTTACCTTTATGCACAATCGTCACCGACGGCTTGTCGTTGTCAATCGCGTACTGAATCGCTTTGCGCACCAAACGGGTAGTGCCTTCGCTCGACACGGGCTTGATGCCAATGCCTGAGGTTCCAGGGAAGCGGATTTTGGTGACGCCCATTTCTTTGGTCAGGAAGTCAATCAACTTCTTGACATTGTCCGAACCGGCCGCCCATTCGATACCCGCATAAATATCTTCTGAATTTTCGCGGAAGATCACCATATCGGTTTTTTCCGGTTCACGCACAGGCGAAGGCACGCCCGTGAAGTAGCGCACCGGACGCAAACAGACATATAAATCAAGCTGTTGGCGCAATGCCACGTTCAAAGAACGAATCCCGCCACCCACTGGCGTGGTGAGTGGGCCTTTGATGGAGACCACATAGTCTTTTAAAACGGCCAGGGTTTCATCGGGCAACCACACATCCGGGCCGTATACTTTGGTGGATTTTTCACCGGCGTAAATTTCCATCCAACTGATTTTGCGCTTGCCGCCATAGCACTTGGCCACAGCCGCATCGACGACTTTAATCATGACCGGGCTGATATCAACCCCTGTACCATCACCCTCAATATAAGGAATGATCGGATTATCTGCTACATTCAATGAAAAATCGTTATTGACGGTGATTTTGGTGCCGTCCGTGGGTACTTTAATGTGTTGGTACATCGTAATCTCCGAATTAGGGGCGGAAAAAAGACGCCGATTGCGCCTCTCAAATTTGCCATGCCGCGCTAGTATACTACTTCTATCTACGTTATAGGGCTTTACATGTGGATTTACTCTTCTATAAGACATAAGAGATACCTGACTCACTGGCCGGACAGCGCAGAGATAAACCACTGTCAAGCCACCATCAACCCGAACTCATTCTTATTTGAAATTTATCATGACCCTGATTCTGTTCAACAAGCCATGTCAAGTCATGTGCCAATTCTCAGCTCACCCAAGCCGCCCCACCTTGGCTGACCACATAAAAATCGCGAATATTTATCCGGCCGGGCGGCTCGATGCCGATAGCGAAGGCTTGCTCTTGCTAACGGATGACGGACAATTGCAACACCGCATCAGCCACCCCGACAAAAAACAGGACAAAACCTATTTGGTTCAGGTCGAAGGCGCTATCAACGCAGAGCATTTACAACGCTTACAACAACCACTCAATCTTGGCGACTTTATCACACTACCCTGCCGTGCAGTGCAAATCATGCCACCCGACTGGCTTTGGCCGCGCGATCCACCGATACGCCAGCGGGCCGAACTGGCCACCAGTTGGCTGGCAATCACCTTGGCCGAGGGTAAAAATCGGCAGGTGCGGCGCATGACAGCAGCAGTTGGGCTGCCAACCTTGCGCCTGGTGCGCAGCGCAATTGGCCCATTTTCACTGACCAGCCACCCTTTATGGCCGGGCGAGTGGTGCGAAGTCAACCCCGATTCACTGATCTGAAAACCGGATAAAAAATTCGATTTTTTTCGATTTTCTTACCTGGGTTTGGCGCACCCAAAACAAAAACCCTGCGAGCTGAGCCAACAGGGTTTTTATACGTGCAACAACCTCGGTTGCTACACTACAGCAAAGAAAGCACCAGCAATTTACAGCAACCAAGCTGCAATTAAGCTGCCACAACACCTGCGGCCGCACCCATTGCCTTCAATGCAGCAGACAAGCGGCTCTTATGACGAGCTGCTTTGTTTTTGTGTACGATCTTTTTGTCAGCGATACGATCAATCGTGGACACAGAGTTTTGGAAGACGAGCGTTGCTGCTGCTTTATCCCCAGCCTGAATCGCCTTACGAACAGCTTTGATTGCTGTGCGCAGAGTGGAACGTTGACTGGAATTGTGAGCATTCAGTTTGACTGCTTGACGAGCGCGTTTGCGCGCTTGCGCGGTATTTGCCATGGAGGTTCCTAAGTACAGTAGAAAGTCCGCAAACCTCATTGCTTGCGCGACTGAATTTTGTAAAACCACAGATTATAGCGACTTTTCCCCAATCCGGCAAGTACAGACTTAAATTTATCTGCAACTTGTGACTTATTTATCACTCGCATGCGGCTTGGGCTTATAATCTGGCCCCATGAACTTACTGAAAACCTTAGCCTCCATCTCCGGCATGACCATGTTGTCACGCATCACGGGTCTTTTGCGTGAAAGCCTGTTTGCCCATGCCGTCGGTGCCTCGGCGTATAGCGATGCCTTTATTGTCGCCTTCCGCATTCCCAATCTGTTGCGCCGCCTGTTTGCCGAAGGCGCGTTTGCACAGGCGTTTGTACCGATTTTGTCGGAATACAAAAACAAGTATGGGCATGATGACACCAAAACCCTGGTTGATCATGTCGCCAATATGTTGGTGTGGGCGACTTTACTCACCAGCCTGATAGGCATCGCCGCAACGCCGCTGTTTGTCGGCTTGATTGCAGACGGCCTGGGCAAGAAACCTGACGCGTTTCAGGCTGCCGTGGTCATGACGCGCATCATGTTTCCCTATATTTGCTGCATGAGCTTTGTGGCAATGGCGGGCGGCATACTCAATACCTGGGGCGAGTATAAAATCCCGGCGTTTACCCCGGTGTTGTTAAACCTCTCGTTTATCGCCGCCTCGTGGTTGGTGGCACCCTATGTGCAGCAACCGGTGTATGTGATGGCGGGCGCGGTGATGGTGGGTGGCTTGCTGCAGGTCGGCATCCAGATTCCAGCCCTGATGAAAATCGGCATGCTGCCCAGACTCACCCTGACGCCCTTAACCAGCCTGGCTTGGCCTGGCGTGCGCCAGGTGCTAAAAAAGATGGGGCCGGCCTTGTTTGCGGTATCGGTCGCACAAATCAGTTTGATGATTAATACCAGCATCGCCTCGCATCTGGTCAGTGGCAGCATTTCTGCCTTGTCCTACGCCGACCGCCTGATGGAATTTCCGACCGCCTTGCTGGGTGTCGCGCTGGGCACGATTTTATTGCCCAGTCTTTCCAAAGCCAGCGTGAATGGTGACATGGTGGAATATTCATCACTGCTCGATTGGGGTTTGCGCCTGAACTTTTTGCTGGCCTTGCCCGCCGCCGTGGGCTTGGCGGTGATGGCGGAACCCTTGATCAGCACGCTGTTTCACTACGGTAAATTTGATGCACATGCGGTACAGATGGCAAAGCAGCCGCTGATTGCGTATAGCGTGGGTTTGATCGGGATTATTCTGGTGAAAACGCTGGCCCCGGCGTTTTATGCGCGGCAAGACATCCGCACCCCGGTAAAAATTGCGATTGGTGTTTTATGCGCCACCCAGTTGATGAATCTGGCATTCGTGCCCTGGTTGAAAGTGGCGGGTCTGGCGCTCTCAATCGGGGTGGCGGCATGCCTGAATGCCGCCTTACTGTATATTGGCTTACGGCGGCGCAAAATTTACCACCCTTGCCAAGGCTGGTTCTTCTTCTATTTCAAACTGGCTGGTGCCTTGTGTTTAATGGCAGGCACCACTTCGGTCGCCACCGATGCCGTCAATTGGATAGAATTAGGCCAGCACCACGCCATGCTGAGGGCGGCGGCCCTGCTGGCGGTGGTGGCGGTGGGCGCGTTCACGTATTTTGCTGCGCTGTGGGTGATGGGTTTTCGTATCAACGACTTTAAACGCAGCACAAAATAAGCTGCAATGCGCTTACCCGCGCGCCTCAATCGTTTCCCAACGCTCCAGTGCTTCCATCAATAATTGATCGATTTCGCTGTTGCGTTGGTTCAGCCGCTTCACTTCTGCCACTTTTTCTTTGTAGATATTCGGATCGGCAAGGATTGCGGCAATCGCCGATTGCTCATCTTCCAGCTTGGCGATCAGCTTGGGCAGTTCATCCAACTCGCGCTGCTCTTTATTGCTGAGCTTACGCTTTGCAACGGCGGGCGCGGATACAGGTGCGGCCGCAGGTGCAGATGCAACCGCTGCCGCAGACGCGGAAGATTTCACAGGCAAGGCATCCTTACCCGCCTTGGCAACGCTGGCACGGGTACGCTCCCAGTCGCTATAACCGCCGACGTATTCACGCCACAAGCCATCGCCCTCAGCCACAATCACTTGCGTCACCACGTTATCAAGGAAGATACGGTCATGGCTGACCAAAAACACCGTGCCTTCATAATCTTCCAGCAATTCTTCCAGCAATTCCAGCGTATCGATATCCAAATCATTGGTCGGTTCATCCAGCACCAGCACGTTGGCGGGTTTGGCAAACAGGCGCGCCAGCAACAGGCGATTGCGCTCGCCACCCGAAAGCGACTTCACGGGTGAACGCGCGCGTTCGGGTGCGAACAAAAAGTCGCCCAAATACGTCATCACATGTTTGCGCTGACCGTTGATTTCAACCCAATCGCTACCCGGCGCAATGGTATCGAGCAAACTGGCTTCTTCATTCAATTGCTCGCGCATTTGATCGAAATACGCCACTTGCAATTTAGTGCCCAGCTTGATGCTACCGCTATCGGCAGCATGTTCACCCAAAATTAATTTGAGCAAGGTGGTTTTACCAGCCCCGTTGGCACCGATCAAACCGACTTTATCGCCCCGGATGATGATATCGCTAAAGTCTTTGACCACCACTTTATCGCCATAGCGTTTGCAGACGTTTTCCAACTCGGCCACGATTTTGCCGGAACGCTCGCCCGCTGCCAGTTCCAGATTAACCCGGCCCTGACGGTCGCGCCGCTCGGCACGCCGATCACGCAGCGCTTCCAAACGCCGTACCCGGCCTTCGTCGCGAGTGCGGCGCGCTTGCACGCCTTTGCGGATCCAGACTTCTTCTTGCGCCAGAAATTTATCAAATTTGGCATTTTCCACCGCTTCGTTTTCCAGCAATTCTTGCTTGCGCGCCTGATAGGTGGTGAAATTACCGGGAAAGGACAATAAACGACCACGATCCAGTTCAATGATGCGGGTGGCCACCTGATCCAAAAAGCGCCGATCATGGGTAATAAACAAGACACTGCCGCGATATTCGCGCATCAATTCTTCCAGCCAAATAATCGAGCTAAAGTCCAGATGGTTGGTCGGCTCATCCAGCAACAGCACGTCGGGCGCACTCACCAGAGCGCAGGCCAGTGCGACCCGTTTTTTCATCCCGCCGGATAAACTCCCCATCAGTGAAGTACCGCGCAAATTCAGGCGGTTCAGGGTGTTTTCGACCTTATGCGACAATTGCCAGGCGTCGGCGGCGTCCAGCCGCACTTGAA
>CAMBDR010000347.1 GCA_945864765.1 Janthinobacterium lividum
CAACAGCAAACTCATTTGCCCCACTCATTTACCCCAAAACGTCACACCCGAAGCCACCCGGGTCGAATCCAGCCGCCCCCGAAAGGTATACGCAGCACTATTACCATCCGGCCCCAAACTACCATTCACGCTGATATTGGTCGGCCCAAATAGCAGATCACCAAACAAGCTGCCATCTTTGCTGAACCCACCTTGCGATTGCAATTTAAAGCGCTCAGCCTGATCCACCAAATCAAAACTGGTGCTAAAACTGCGCTTGCCAAAATCAAGCTGCAAGCGCGCATTTTCGATATTGGCCAGCGTTACTTTATTGCTGACATCCTGGCGTATCACCGCCTCGCTGCCTTGTAGGGTAAAACCCACGCTGCCTTGTTGCGGCAACTGCAAATCCGCGCCCTTGGTGCGCACCACCACATAATCCCCCGCTTGCCCGACCGCCTTGCCGCCTTGATTAAGTTCTTTTACCAAATCCACCTGCGCCGCTTTATCCAGCACCGTTTGCCAACGGCCCCAAACAATTTGCTTTTGCTCCGCCGCAGGCACCACTGGCGGCGGCGTTACCGCTGGCCCAGGCATGGGAGTGGATATGACTGGCGACGGGGTGGGCGTAATATTGCGCACCACCAGCGAAGCATTTTTTTCGGGATCAAGACTAAGCTCCGTTTGCGCCAGATTGGTATTGCCAGCATTGGCCACCTTTGGCTCATCGCTACGCGCAGGCGCAACGTCGGGCGGCAAGACATTGCCATTTAATAATTGGGGTGCCGCCTGACCGCGCTTGACCTGCAATAACTGCCCAACCTGGCTGGCCGTCAGTTCATGGCTGCCGCCACCTTCACAAGGGCCTGTACCTTCAGGGCCACACGCCCCGGCAAAACCACTGACCACAATGCCGCCAGAAAACACCGCCACGCGCGAGGTTTCGTTATTGGTGAACACGGTAAAATCGGTGCCACGCACCCCAATTGCCGCAACCGGCGTATTAAAACGGAAATTTTGCCGCGCCGCTTTCACCGCCTGCCCCGAAATACTGCGCGCCACGCCACTGATTAATTCAAATTTGATACGGGTATTGGCCGGATTGGCCGCATCAATATGGTAAGCCACAATGCGCGCCCTGGTTGCGGGGCGCAAAATCAGAAAACCATTATCCACCGTCTTTAGATAGACATAACCGTCTGCCCCGGTGCTCAGCTCCGCCCCCTCGGCAATGGCTTGCCCCTGCTGCAAAGCGACATTGGCGCTATGCGCCGCCCCGGTGACGAAAACAATCCGCCCCGCCTCGCCTGCTTGTGCAAAAGCCGCAACAAACAAACTTACAACACTTAATACGCATAGTCGTAACATGATAGCCCCCTTTTTTCTGCCATTTTCCGCTTTATTTCGGTAAATTCTGTGACAGCCATCACATTTTAGCATATATTAACCCTGTTACTCTGCCAGCCTTGGGCAAAACCTGAGCTAAACCTAAGCTAAACCTGAAGATCGACATTGTGCGGATTTTAATTTTTACACAATTTACACTAAAACAGGCCCACAAATTGGTGGCCAGCCTGATCTTGTGGGCATTGGTTTTCAGCAATTTTGCACATTCACAAGAAAAGGCGCTCGAAGCGCCACCGACTGAAGAGGATGTCTTATATATAGAGGCACTCAAATCCATTGCCGAAGGCCGCAAAGGCGATGCCAGTATCACTTTGAAGCGCTTGATTGCCAAAGCACCCTACCACGCTGGCGCATTTATGGAATTGGCCCTGATTCAATGCCAAATTGGCAATGAAGCCGAAGCCGAATCTTTTTTCAAGACGATTGAACAAGGCTTTCCACCGGAACCCGCGATTGCCGAAATTATCGCGCATCAACGCGCGCTGGGCTGCAAGCAATTCAAGCGCCAAAGCCACGCCAATTTCAGCCTGGGGCGCGGCTATGATCAAAATGTGAATCAAGGCGCATCGAATCCGATTTTTTCCATTCCACGTGGCACTGGGCAAATTGAATTACAATTGTCCCCCGAATTTTTACCGCGCCCCGACCATTTCACCACACTCAATGCCGATTATTCGCTCGAATTAACCTCCAACGGCGGCCTGGGCTTTGTACAATTGTTCGCCCGCGCCAATGATCATTTAAATCGCTACAACAATACGGCATTATTTATTGGCTTTGAACAAAGTTGGCGTCTGGGCACCTGGGCAGGTAAAAATACCGTGCTGACCGGTTGGGTCGGTTTGGGCGGCGAACTCTATCAACGCCAATCGCAATTGCAAATGCGTATTAACCCACCGCTGCGCCTGTCGGAACGCTGGCAAGCGGGCTTCTCTGCCAACCTTTCGCACACGCAATATTTAACATTGAGCAATTTCAATGCAAACATCCTGGAATTGCGCGCCCACCTTGGCTGGCAAGCCGGGCAATCGGCCTTGCAAGCGAGCACCGGTTATTTAATTGATCGCGGCAGCGCAGCGCGCCCCGGTGGCGAGCGCAAAGGCTGGCTTTCCAGCGTACAGTTGCGTAGCGCCATCAAGGGCAATTTGCTGGGTGATATTGCCTGGACGCACCAAACCTGGCTCGGTCAAACCGATTATTTGCCGGGCCTGATTGACCGGCGGCGCGATCAGGAAACCAATATTTTGCGCGCTGGCTTACAATATCCGCTGGGCGCAAAACAAAGTTTGCAACTCGAATGGCGGCAAACCTGGAATCGCGAAAATATTTCCATATATCAATACCAAAACCGCCAATTGCAACTCAACTGGCTATGGCAATACTGATGCAATACCGATTTTGCGCTAAAATAGCGCTGTTTTAAACAACTCACCGAAATGCAAGCATGACGCCCTCTGGCCTCGAAATGACCGTAATGAACCCTGATGACGCAAACCAGCCCGAAGCACAGGCTGGTGAAGGCACTGCGGCGCGGCAAAATGTACAAGTTCATTTGCGCAAGATTCCGCTGCTGGCCGACTTATCCGATGATGAAATTATCCGCGTCAAAAGCGCTTTGCGCTTTCGCCAATACAATAAGCGCGATGTGGTTTTGCAAAAAGGCGGCAGCGGTGATGGTTTGCTGTTTTTGCTGTCCGGCCAGTTGCAAGTGATTGATGTTACCGAAGATGGCCGCGCCATCGGTTTGCGCATGCTGGTGCCGGGTGACTTTTTTGGCGAAATTGCCGTCATTAATGGCTCCACCCGTTCGGCCTCGGTGGTGGCCACCAGCGAAGCGCTGGTCGCGTTTTTACCCGCGCCGACGGCGCTGCACCTGTTTTCGCACTCGCCTTCGGTCGCCAACCAAATGCTGCGCCATCTGGCGCAAAAAATTCAACGCGATTCCGAATTTCGCGCCTTGCTCAGCATCAACAATGCCACCCGGCGCATTTATACCTTTTTGGTGTTACTGCGGCAAAAAAACCCGGATAGCCCGAATGTGGTGGAAAACTTGCCTACCCATCAAGATATTGCGAATATGATTAACACCAGCCGCGAAACCGTGACCCGCGCCTTGCTCACGCTGACACAACAAGGCATCGTCGAGAAAGAAGCCCATCGTTTGATTATCCGCAACCCGGAAGCCTTGCAACGCCTGATACAAGGCGAAACCATTCCCTGAACAATTCCCTGAACCATCGGCTGAACCAGTCTGCAACAAAAGCCTGCCGTACTGCGCCCCGGTTACGGTATAATTGCGCCCTTTGTCGTCACAAGATTTGCACCAGCCCATTTTTCCCATGATCCCATTCTTGCCCTGTTGCCACCGCTGTTACCAATTTTTAAAGGTCAGCCCACCATGTTAAAAGGTCTGTGGGCTTATCGCGGCTTCATTCTTGGCAGTGTGCAACGCGAGTTTCAAATCAAGTATCGCAATTCGATGCTGGGCGCGGCGTGGACGGTGCTCAACCCGCTGGCCATGATTTTGGTCTACACCCTGATTTTTGCCAAGGTGATGCATGCCAAACTGCCCGATCTGAATAGTGAATTTGCCTACAGCATTTATTTGTGCGCCGGCATTTTAAGCTGGGGCTTGTTTGCGGAAATTATCAGTCGGGCGCAAAATGTGTTTTTGGAGCATGCCAATCTGATCAAAAAAATCAGTTTCCCACGCATCTG
The DNA here is from genome assembly GCA_945864765.1 of Janthinobacterium lividum. Taxonomy (GTDB): domain Bacteria; phylum Pseudomonadota; class Gammaproteobacteria; order Burkholderiales; family Burkholderiaceae_D; genus CAMBDR01. Next base: position 4,105 of record CAMBDR010000347.1, read on the forward strand.
CCTGCCGATGATTGTGGTGCTCTCAGCACTGGTCAATTTTGCCATTATCTTTGGCTTGTTCACCTTGTTTTTAATTGGCTCGGGCAATTTCCCCGGTTGGCATTTTCTGGCGATTTTACCGCTGTTATTACTGCAAATACTGTTTGCGATTGGTTTGGGCATGGTGTTGGCGGTGTTGAATGTGTTTTTCCGCGATGTGGGCCAGTTTTTCACGATCTTTTTACAGTTTTGGTTTTGGCTCACGCCCATTGTCTACCCCGCCACCGTGCTACCGACCGAATTGCAGGGCTGGATTGCACTCAACCCGATGGCCGCCCTGATCCACGCTTGGCAAACCGTGCTGGTGCATGCTGCTTGGCCGAATTGGGCTTCGCTGCTGCCGCTAGCTGCTCTGGGTGCGGGTTTGTGCGTGATGGGCGTGCTGCTGTTTCGCCGCCGATCCGGGGAAATGGTGGATGAATTATGAACGCCGTGACCAACAACCCGCTAAACGGCACGATCAAGGTTGAGGGTTTGGGCAAAGCCTACAAACGCTACCCAACGCGCTGGTCGCGCCTGTTTGAATGGCTGCTACCTTGGCGCGGCGCGCAACATCAAGTCAAATGGATTTTGCAAGACATTGCTTTCGAAATCGCCCCCGGCGAAGCAGTCGGTTTAATCGGCATTAATGGTGCCGGCAAATCGACCTTGCTTAAACTCATTAGCGGCACCGCACAAGCCAGCACCGGCAGTGTGCAGATTATAGGCCGCGTGGCCGCCATGCTGGAACTGGGCATGGGCTTTCACCCCGATTTTACCGGTCGCCAAAATGCCTTGATGGCGGGTCAATTGATCGGTTTATCCGCCGCCGATATGCACGCTTTAATGCCAGGCATTGAAGCCTTTGCCGAAATTGGCGAATATATCGATCAACCGGTGCGCACCTATTCCAGCGGCATGCAAATGCGCCTGGCTTTTAGCGTGGCCACCGCGCGTCGGCCTGATGTGTTGATCATCGATGAAGCCTTATCGGTGGGGGATGCCTACTTCCAGCATAAAAGTTTTGAGCGTATCCGCGCCTTCCGGCGTGAGGGTAGCACGCTGTTGATTGTGTCGCACGACAAGGGCGCGATTCAATCGATTTGCGACCGCGCCATTTTGCTCAATGCGGGCAAACTGGCCTGCCAGGGCGGGCCGGAAGAAATCATGGATTTATACAATGCCCTGATCGCCGAGCGCGAAAACCAAACCGTGCGCCTGGAAACGCGTGAGGACGGCAAGGTGCAAACCACTTCCGGCACGGGGGAAGCCAAAGTGGATGGCATCACCCTGTTCAATCAGGCGGGGGAAGTGGTGGATACCATTGATGTGGCCAGCCCGGTTTTGCTCGAAATCCGCGTAAAAACCTATGCCGCCATTCCGCGTCTGGTATTGGGTTATATGATTAAAGACCGGCTGGGCCAAGTCATGTATGGCA
>CAMBDR010000348.1 GCA_945864765.1 Janthinobacterium lividum
ATTGACCGACGATGCGAGCGCTTTGCACTTCGCCTGTTGCTGCCAGATGAGTTAAGGTGGCGTGATCGATGACTTCATGCCAGGTTGACATGCCAGGGCCTTTATGATGGCAATGAATGTGGGTGATTTTACCAATTAATAAAGAAATGGGAAATAATCTCCGCACAATTTCCCGCCAATGAGTGAGTTTATTAACATTGAAACAATCTGAACATGGTGCAACCCCAGATTCTGCCATCCGTGCGGGACTGCCATCCGTGCGGGACAGCCATCTTTTCAGCGCATGCCTGCATGATTAATCGCCAATTGGGGTTTTCCGCCCGGTTTCATCAGGTTGAGTGGCTTGCGCTTGTTCCAACTGAAGCAATAAACTTAACCTGTCGGATTTCGCCACTTCTTGCCATGGCCGGCCACTTAATGCCCCCTCCATTGCCCAAAGAAGGTTTAACGAAGCGCTTACACCACTGCGTTTAACAAGTGCATAAGCCTTTACTGCACCGAGTGCGCGCAGTTCCTCCACCGTGCCAATGCCTGCTTGCCGCAGCATCGCTTCCGATTTTGGCCCAAGATTTCGTAATGATGCCATCATGAGTTTTAAATCGTCAGGTTTCATATCCAACGGCGCACCTTGCCCATGTAAGTGTCAAACGCGCTGCCGAAGATGTGTTGAAGTGCGCGCTCTTCGGGCTTGATCTGGAAGAGCGTGAGGTAGATACAGAACGCTGGCACGAGCACCAAACCGATGCCGGACTGAAGCCAAAGCACGACCGCCAGCAGTGCAAGCGCCATACCGAGGTACATCGGATTGCGCGTGTAGTGAAATATGCCCGAATCGACCACGGTGGTGGCTTTTTCGGGGTTGAGCGGGTTCACTGTCGTCTTTGCACGACGAAACTCAAGCACGCCAGCGAGCGCAACCGCGACTGCCATGACGGCCGTGGCCACGGCCAGCCACGGGTGAACAGGCAACGGCATGCGGGTGCCCGGTAGCAGCGTTGCGAGGCCCAAGGCCATGATAGCAAAGAGAGCGAGGACGAGGATCGGCGGTATTTTCAGTTCGAGCGCGTGCATTGGCTTGCCTTCCGGTATCTGATGGGGAAATTGGGGCAGATTGCGCAGCTTTTGGACGGACGACCTTTTTGCCTGCAATTTGCGCACCTTTGGTATTGCTGTTCATTATCCGTTTTCTTGACAAAATCATCCAGTGAAATATGGGATGAAATATGGGACATCCATCTTGTCAAACGTCCCGCCCCTGCCTGTTGCAACAACCTCCTGCGCGGTGAAACAAACTTGTGCATCAGTGGGTGCGCAGTAAAGTTGCACTACGGAGGGCGAGCGGCATGCGCTGTTTGATTTGCGCAACTATCTGGATACGCTGGCCAAGCCCGGCGAAGAAGAGCAGGAAGTGGCCAAACTTGGCGTGTGCATTGGGGAAAAAGTGTTGGGGCCGGAAATCCTGATGCGGCTTTGGCAAGCTGGAGCCAACCACACCCTGCGCGTGCTGTTTGTGTTTGCCGAGGCCAAAGGCGCGCAACCGCTGGGCATGCGCCAGGAAAGGTTGCAGATTTTGCGCCTGTTTGAAAAGGATATTTACCCCAAAGAACAAACGCCACAAATCACGTCTTGCGCCGCTTCTCACCCCATTGTGTTGCGAAATACGGCTATTTGCAAACGCTTGTTCCATCGCCTGTTATACAATTGCTTGATCACCGCCACTTATTGGCGGTTAATTTCAATCCGGTTAAACCCGGTTTATCTACCGCGACGGCAGATAAACATTTTTCAACGGACACGCCCATGCAAGCCATTGATCGTTCTACCGCCGAGCACTATATTTGGGGCCATGTTTGTGACGGCTGGGTCCTTGTGAACCGTGCCGAATTATCCATCATCACAGAGCGTGTTCCCCCTGGTGCTTCCGAATCAAGGCACTTTCACCCAACGGCCAGGCAGTTCTTTTACATCCTGAGCGGCACGGCTGTGATGGATCTGGACGGCCAACAAATCACCTTGCAATCTGGCCAAGGCCTTGAGGTCGCCCCTGGCCAGATACATCAGTTCAAAAACGAATCGGACAGCGAGGTCAATTTTCTGGTCATTTCTCACCCCACCACCAGAGGCAACCGTGTTGAGGTTTAACATTGCGGGCAAAGCTGCTACGGCCTGCGCTGCCGGGGTGCCAGGTCAACATGATTTGCTAACTTTTTGGATGTGATTGATGAATCGTAAAATAATCGTTTTTCTGGCCTTGGCTTTAAGTGGCAACTTGGCGCGAGGTGCTGAAACCTCATTTGATGGCATCAAGTGCGATAGTCAAATCGAAACCGTATTGATTGGGCGCTCCATGAAAAATGAAAAGGTGGCTGCAATTGAGAAAAAATACAAAGCCATCAATTTGAAGTTACTTTGGTCTGATGGAATGGAAGCCGACGGTGACCCCTGGACGCTCACTGCATGGATGATTTGCGGCAAGCAGTATCTGTCTTTAAACCGCAAAAACGTGGTGAAAGACGTTTTAATCTCACCGCAAAATTTACCCAATCATAAATTCTCGGTGGGTATGTGTAAGAATCAAGGGAAAGCTATTCCAACAGCCGTTTTGTTCGTGCCCGCAGAGGACAAGGACAGGCCAAAACAGTTTGACAGAATTTGGACTGTTGACGATAGCAAGTTAAAATTCCGCGAAATCATCAGCAAGAACATCCGTTGTGAAATGTCGCCATGAATGATTCAGCGCAACGGCGCGGGACAACGGCGCGGGACAGCCATCATTCAGACGATGGCTGTCCCGCGTTACTGTGACGATTGGAATAAACTTTACCGAAAAGGGAAAACCTGATCATGCACACCACACCAAACCCATTCGACCTGCAAACGATAACAGCCTGCTGGCAAGCCTTTGATGCGGTCGCCCATGTCCACCCCATTCGCAGCCTTGACGACTATGAACGCATGGTGGCGCTCATGGATTCCCTGCTGGCCGCGACCGGCGACGGGGATGTGCATTTGGCAATTTCAAACCATGTTAAAATGGGCCTACCGTCGCGTCGTACCAGCCACCCATCCAGTACCACATGAGCATAAAATGAATTCCTGTCGCCGCAAGCTACCGCTAGGCATTGCCACCTTCTCAGAAATCATCAATGAAGGGCATTACTACGTCGATAAAACCGGTTTCGCCCGGCAGTTAATCGAGGAAGGCAAATACTATTTTCTCTCGCGTCCACGTCGCTTTGGAAAAAGTCTGTTTCTTGATACCCTGCGCTGCCTGTTTGAAGGGCGGCAAGAATTATTCAAAGGCTTGCAAATCGAAAATGATTGGGATTGGTCGCGTTGCTTTCCGGTCGTTTCCATCAGTTTTGCTGATGGCCCATTGGCCAATGCCGCCGCACTGGATGAAAAAATCCGTGAAATATTGATCGATAACCAGCAGCGCCTGGGCATTGTATGCAGCCATAACAGCGTCTCCGGCCAACTCGCACAGCTATTGCATCTGGCGCAGCAGAAATATGGCGAGCGGGTGGTGGTGTTGATCGATGAGTATGACAAGCCGATTTTGGACCACATCGCCGACCCAGCCACCGCCACCGCCATGCGCGAGGGTTTGCGTAACCTGTATTCCACCATCAAAAAAGCCGATGCCGATATTCGTTTTGTGTTTATGGCCGGGGTGTCCAAATTCAGTAAGGTGAATCTGTTTTCCGGCTTGAATAATCTGCGCGACATCACGCTCTCGCCCGATTATTCTGCCCTGTGCGGCTATACTGCCGTCGATCTGGACAATGTCTTTGCGCAAGAACTGGCGGGGCTGGATCGGGAACAAATCCGCCACTGGTATAACGGTTACAATTGGCTTGGTACTGCAGTGTATAACCCGTATGATTTGCTACTGTTGCTGCGCGAGCGCGCGTTTCGGCCATGGTGGTTTGAAACCGGAACGCCCACGTTTTTAATCAAATTAATGGCAGACACGGGCTTTTTTACCCCGAAACTGGCACACTTGCGCACTGGCTTGGACTTGATTTCCACTTTCGATGTAGACGGTATGACGCCCGAAGCGCTGTTGTTTCAATCCGGCTATTTAACCATCCAACAGAGCGAACAACTGCCCTCCGGCAATTGGCGTTATACCCTGGGCTACCCCAATCACGAGGTGCAAATCAGTTTGAATGCCAGCTTACTCTCGGTGTATGCCTGGAGTGCCAGCAACAGCGAAGCGCAGCGCATTAAACTGGAAGACTTATTGCTGGCCAATGATGTGGCGGGTTTGCGTGAATTGTTTCAAGCCTTTTTTGCCGGAACGCCGGACCGCAGTATTCCGCACCAGTGGTACACCAATAATTCGATTGCTGATTATGAAGGTTATTATGCCAGCGTGTTCTACAGCTACTTTGCCGCGCTGGGGTATGACTGCCGGGTCGAAGATGCCACGCAACTGGGGCGCATCGATTTAACCGTGAAACTGCCACAACGAATTTATTTGTTTGAGTTCAAGGTGGTGGAGTCGCAGCCCAACGGCGCGGCATTAGCGCAATTACAAACCAAAGCCTATGCAGATAAGTACCGCGCCCTCGGCTTGCCAATTGAATTGATCGGCGTCGAATTTTCCCGCAAAACGCGCACGGTGGTGGGGTTTGAGCATGCGGCGGCTTGATACGGCAGGACGAGTGCCTGCCTTGCCCTTGCTCAAACAAAGTAGCGATGCCGCTGCCATGCCGCCGCAACTGCCGTGTTGCATCAAAAAGGACACCCGCTTTTTCAAACACCCCACCCCCGGCCTTTTGAACGGGATGTTTATTGATGGATGTCCCGGATCGACCATAGCTTCAGTGCGGGCAGATCGTGCCCGCGCCAACCAAACCAGCTTCATGCGGCTTCATCCGCAATGCGGCGCAATAAGGCGGCGCGCTGCCTGGCCATATCTTCCTTGACAACGCTGTGATCAATCCATACGGCATCGGGCGCATCGGCTTCATTGATGGCTTGCTCTACCTGCTGCCGAAACCATTGATCATGCGCCATGGCCTCATGTGTGCGGCGCATGCGCTCTGACGCATCGGCCCGCGCATGCGCGGGATGTGAACTGGCGGGAAGATATTGGGATGCGTCCACGGCAAATTGGACAATGCCCAATTTTTTGAGGTAAGCGACCAGTGTTTCAAATCGGGCAAAGTGCCGCATTGCCCCACGTTTGGCAGCCAGCGCACGCGCAATATTGCCGGACTCGATAAGTACCCCCCAACCGCCGGATTGACCGACGATGCGAGCGCTTTGCACTTCGCCTGTTGCTGCCAGATGAGTTAAGGTGGCGTGATCGATGACTTCATGCCAGGTTGACATGCCAGGGCCTTTATGATGGCAATGAATGGGGGGGATTTTACCAATTCATAAAGAAATGGGAAATAATCTCCGCACAATTTCCCGCCAATGAGTGAGTTTATGAACATTGAAACAATCTGAACATGGTGCAACCCCAGATTCTGCCATCCGTGCGGGACTGCCATCCGTGCGGGACAGCCATCTTTTCAGCGCATGCCTGCATGATTAATCG